>JAFOBK010000004.1 GCA_017381835.1 Oscillospiraceae bacterium
GCAGCATTCGCTCACGCTCGCACCGTTACCGGCAAGCCCTCCGCTATCGTCATCAAGTCCGTCAAGGGCAAGGGCGTTTCCTTCATGGAAAACAACGCTGGCTGGCACGGCAAGGCTCCCAACGATGCTGAATACGCACAGGCAATGGCAGAGCTGAAGGCTCAGCTGGCAGAACTGGAGGCATAATTATGGCAGATATTAAGAAGATTGCAACCCGTGACAGCTACGGCAACGCTCTGAAGGAGCTGGGTGCTGAGTTTGAAAACCTGGTGGTTCTGGATGCTGACCTGGCTGGCGCAACCAAGACCGGTACTTTCCTGAAGGCTTTCCCCGAGCGTCATTTCGACTGCGGTATCGCTGAGGCTAACATGGTCTGCATGGCAGCTGGTATGTCCACTGCCGGCCTGGTTCCCTTTGCTTCTACCTTCGCTATGTTCGCTGCCGGCCGTGCATTCGAGCAGATCCGTAACTCCGTTGGTTACCCCCACCTGAACGTTAAGATCGGCGCTACCCACGGCGGTATCTCCGTTGGCGAAGACGGTGCTTCCCACCAGTGCTGCGAGGACTTCGGTCTGATGCGTACTATCCCCGGCATGGTCGTTATGAGCCCCGCTGACGATGTGGAAGCTAAGGCGATGGTTCGTGCTGCTTACCTGCACGAGGGCCCTGTCTACATGCGTTTTGGCCGCGCTGCTGTTCCCGTGATCCACGGCGACGACTTCAAGTTCGAAATCGGCAAGGGCGAGACCCTGCGCGATGGCAAGGATGTTGCTATCATTGCTAACGGCCTGATGGTCGCTGAGGCTCTGACCGCTGCTGAGGAACTGGCTGCTGCAGGCATCGATGCTATGGTCATCAACATGGCTACCATCAAGCCCCTGGACGAAGAGCTGGTTCTGGCTGCTGCAAAGAAGTGCGGCAAGATCATCACTTGCGAAGAGCACTCCATCATCGGCGGCCTGGGCGAGGCTGTTTCCAGCTTCCTGGCTGAGAATCATCCCACTCTGGTTAAGCGCATCGGCGTTAACGACGAGTTCGGCCACTCCGGCCCCGCAGCTGCTCTGCTGAAGCAGTTCGGTCTGTGCGCAGAGAACATCGTTGCTAAGGCAAAGGAACTGTGCAAGTAATTTACTGATGAATAAAAGTCCCCAACCGAAAGGTTGGGGACTTTTTTATATGCCTGTTGGCTTATGCAAGCGGGGTTAGATTTTGCTTTTTCAGTTTTCGGATCTGCAGGAAGTAACCCAGAGCCTGGGTGACACCGCCACCATACCAGGCACCTACTTCTGCCCAGAAAATACCGCTGCGTATACCGAGCTGGGCTACGGTAAAGGCAACCGCCAGGCGGATGAGAAGCTCGAAGGCAGCCGACCACATGGGAGCAACCGTGTTGCCCATGCCTTGCAGTGCTGACATATACACATACAGCACATACAGAACAGGCAGGGAAACGCTCATGAGGCAAAGATAGCGGTAGGCAGCTTCACCGGCCTCCAGGGCAAGCTGTGCATCCTCCCGGGAGATGAAGAGCATGGTAATGGGTCTGCCAAATACGATCATAATCACACCGATGACAACAGAACTGAGAAGTGCCAGAGTGTTGGCGGCGCGGACACCGCTGCGGATTCGGGGGAGATGACCGGCACCGTAATTCTGTCCAACATAGGTGGTAACCGCATAACCGTAGGACAGCGCGGCAATCTCCAGCAGACCGTAGAGCTTGTTGGTAGCGGTAAAGCCGGCGATAAAGCTCATGGAGTCGAAACTGTTGACTACGGTCTGAACGATCATACCGCCCACAGCAATGATGATATTTTTGGCAGCTGCGGGAATGCCGATACCCATCAGATCTTTGGCCATGCTCAGATCCAGGGTCAGATGCCGCTTCTCAAACTGCAGTTCCGGGGTTTTCAGAATCTTGATGGCACAAAGCAGGCCGGATAAAAGTTGAGAAAATACCGTTGCGATAGCAGCGCCGGCAATGCCCCACTTTAAAATAAAAACGGCCACGATATCCAGCGCGATATTGGTGGTAGCAGCAATCACCATAGCGATGAGAGGCGTCTTGCTGTCGCCCACCGCACGGAGGGTGGAGGAGCAGAGGTTAAAGAAACAAACCGCTGCAAAGCCGCCCATAATGATCCGGGAGTAAAGGGTGGCGCTGGGGGTCAAATAATCCGGTGCCTGCATCCATTTCAGGAATGTGGGCAGTCCCAATTGGGCGATCAAAGTGCCGACAATGGCCACAATGCCGGTCAGAAGGATCGAAGTGCCTAAGGTTTGCTTTAGACCTTCCTCATCCCGGGCGCCGAACTTTTGGGACATGCGGATGCAGAAGCCCTGGGTAAAACCCTGAGCAATGCCCAGCATCATCCAGTTGAGCCAGTCTACGGTGCCGAGGGCTGCCAGAGCAAGCATACCAACACCCCGGCCGACAATGGCAGTATCCACAATGGTATATAACTGCTGGAAAATATTGCCGAACATCAGCGGCAACGCAAAAGAAAACAGAAGCTTCATAGGACTTCCGGTTGTCATATTAAGTGTTCGTGCCATAACGACTCCTTTTGTTTGGGTTCTGATTAAATTTTATCTGCATATCCAAGGATTGTCAAGGATGAGGCGTTGGCGATGTCTTTCCTTTGTTGCGATAAAATTCAATTTAGATATATCGATAATAATATATTTTATCATGAAAATCATATAAAGCGTGCGTAGAACTATAGACAAACGGTTTTCTCTCTGCTAAACTATAAACAGGATATGATGCGGGTCTATACCCGTGTAAGATTGCGAAGAGGTGATAGCAATGGTGAAATCTTTCTTTGGTGGTATTCATCCCAAGGAAAACAAACATTATGCAGAACATGCGCCGGTGCAGGAATACCGTGAACCGGATGTGCTGGTGATCCCCATGGCGCAGCACATTGGTGCTCCCTGCAAGCCCCTGGTGAAAAAGGGAGATGTTGTCACAATGGGTCAGAAGATCGGTGACAATCAGGGCTTATGCGTACCCGTGCATGCATCTGTGTCCGGTGTGGTCAAGGCTGTGGAAATGCGGCCCCATACCAGTGGCGTCCTGATGATGAGCGTGGTAATCGAAAATGACCATCAGGATACCCTCTGCCCCGATATTCAGCCCAGATCCCAGGAGGAAGTGGACAAGCTGACTGCGGAAGAACTGATGGGCATTATCCGGGAAGCCGGTATCGTCGGTATGGGCGGCGCAACCTTCCCCACCCATGTGAAGCTCAGTTCTGCTATGGGCAAGGTGGACACCATCATTGTCAATGTTTCTGAGTGTGAACCCTATATTGTGGCTGATGACCGTCTGTGTCAGGAATTCCCCAAGGAAATGATCTCCGGCCTGAAGATCATCATGAAGATCCTGGGTCTGGAAACTGCTCACATCGGCATGGAGGACAACAAGAAAGCAGCGGCTAAGGTGCTGAAGAAGGAACTGCTGGGTGAAAAGATCGTGCTGGATATTCTGCCGGCCAAGTACCCCCAGGGCGCGGAAAAGCAGCTGATTTATGCCATTACCGGCCGTGAAGTTCCCTCCGGCGGCCTGCCTGCAGCAGTTGGCTGCGCGGTGTTCAATGCTGCTACCTGTAAGGCAATCCATGATGCGGTTTACGAGGGCATGCCTCTGATCCGCCGTATTGTTACCGTTTCCGGTGACATCGTCATGGAACCCAAGAACCTGATGGTACCCATCGGCACTGCTTTTGATATGCTCAGCCAGGCGGTGGGCAGAAACGAGAACCCCTACAAGGTTCTCTCCGGCGGTCCTATGATGGGTGTTGCCCAGTATGACTTGGCTGTTCCCGTTATCAAGGGCACCAATGCGGTGACCATTCTGGGTAAGAAGAACAAATACGATGTGGAAGCATCCCGCTGCATCCGCTGCGGCAAGTGCATTGAGGTTTGCCCCATGCACCTGATGCCTGTGCTGATGTACAAGGCTATGCTTGGCGGCAATATGGAGGAGATGAAGTCCGTGAATATGATGGACTGCATCGAGTGCGGCAGCTGTGCTTACAACTGTCCCGCTTCTGTTCCTCTGGTGCTGGGCTTCCGTACCGGTAAGCATTATATTCGCCAGTCTATGGCAGCGAAAAAGTAAGGAGGGGATAATCGATGGCTGTTAAAAAATACTTTTATGAGCTGACGATTTCCAGCTCTCCCCATGTACATGCTCCCGTTACCACCCAAACCATCATGCGCGATGTGCTGATCGCTTTGGCACCCGCCCTGGTGGGCAGCGTTTTCCTGTTCGGTTTCCGGGCACTGTTGGTGACTCTGGTCTCCGCTGCTGCCTGCGTATTCTTTGAGTGGGCATATGCCAAGCTGACCAAGACCCCCTGCAAGATCTACGATCTGTCTGCTGCGGTCACCGGTGTGCTGCTGGCCTTTGTTTGCCCGGTCACCATTCCTTACTGGTGTATCATCATCGGCGACTTCTTTGCCATGATCGTGGTCAAGGCCATTTTTGGCGGTATTGGCCGCAATATCGTGAACCCTGCTTTGGCTGGCCGTGCTTTCATGTTCAGCTATCCTGCCCTGATGACCCGCTGGGTCAAGCCCGGCTTCCAGAATTGGACCGGCCTTTTCTCCACCGCGGATGCGGTTACCTGTGCAACACCTTTGGCACAGATGGGCAAGGGCATGCTGCCCGAAGCCACTGTCAGCGAGCTGTTCTGGGGTAACATCGGCGGTTGTATCGGTGAAACTTCCGTACTGCTGCTCCTGCTGGGTCTGCTGTACCTGCTGGCACGCAAGGTTATCACCCTGCGCATCCCTCTGGCCTTCATTGGTACTGTGGCTGTTTTGACCGTCCTGTTCCCCCAGGGCAACAATAATCTGCAGTGGATGATCGCACAGCTGTTCTCCGGCGGCCTGTTCCTGGGTGCCATCTTCATGGCAACCGACTATGTCACCAGCCCCCTCACCAAGCTGGGCCAGATCGTATTCGGTATCGGCTGTGGTGTTCTGACGGTTGTGATCCGCTACTTTGGCGGCTATCCCGAGGGCGTCAGCTATGCGATTCTGATCATGAACTGCTGCGTGGTTCTGCTGGACCGTATCGGCCGTCCCACCAAGTTCGGCGCACCTAAGAAGGAGGTGGCGGGGAAATGAGAAATGATAGTACATTGATGCACATTGTGCGTTTGACTGTTACGCTGTTGACAATCTGCGCGGTTGTGGCTGCGGTTTTGGCCGGTGTCAATATGATTACCAAGGATAAAATCGCAGAGATTCAGAACCAGAAGATCGAAAAGGCCATCCAGGAAGTCATTCCCAACGCTCAGGATGTGCAGCAGCTGCCCCTCAGCGGCGATGCCGGTATCGTGCAGGCGGTATACACGGCCAATGGAAGCTATGCCCTGCAGGTGGCACCCGGCGGTTTCGACGGTGAAGTTATCATGATGGTGGGTATTTCCGAAGGTAAGGTTGCCGGTATCTCTGTAATCTCCCATACGGAAACTCCCGGTCTGGGTGCAGTTGCCGCAGCCCAAAATGCTAAGGGCGAAGCGTTCCGCGGCCAGTTCGTCGGCCAGGAAGGTACGCTGGCAATTGGTGATCAGATCGATGCTATGTCCGGTGCTACCATCACTTCCACAGCTGTGGTGACCGGTGTCAATGCCGCATTGCAGTATGTGGCAAATATGGGTTAAGGAGGCGGCTTTATGGATTGGAAAAAACAATTTGAAGAAGGCTTGCTGTCGAAAAACCCTGTTTTTGTACAGCTGCTGGGTATGTGTTCCACCCTGGCAATTACCACAAGTATGTTTAACGGCCTGGGTATGGGCATTTCCGTTACCATCATTCTGATCTGCTCCAATGTGCTGATTTCCGCACTTCGTAAGATCATTCCTAATGAAATCCGTATTGCGGCCTATATTGTTATCATCGCAGGCTTTGTTACAATCGTTGATCTGCTGCTGCAGGCATTTCTGCCGGATCTTGCCAGCAGCCTGGGTGTGTTTATCCCGTTGATTGTGGTTAACTGTATTATTCTGGGTCGTGCCGAAGCCTTTGCTTCCAAGAATACGGTGCTGGCATCCGCATTGGACGGCCTGTTCCAGGGTATTGGCTATACTGTAGCCCTGGTGATCATGTGCGTGATCCGTGAGCTGCTGGGCAGCGGTACCTTTGGTGCCGGCGTGCTGAACGGCGGTGAGGGCATTGTGATCATTGCCGAAGGCTATCCTGCTATGCAGATGGTTATGCCTGTGGGCGGCTTCCTGACCCTGGGTTTTGTCATTGCCGGTTTCCAGTGGTACATGCGCCGCAGAAACAGCAAAAAGAAGGAAAAGGAGGCATATAAGAGATGAATGCTTATGTTCAGGCCCTTTTGGGCATCCTCTTGTCCGCTGTCCTGACCGAGAATTTTATTCTGGTAAAATTCTACGGTATTTGTCCCTTTATGGGTGTTTCCAAGAAAATCGATACTGCATTGGGCATGGGCATGGCCGTTACTTTCGTTATGGCTATGGCATCCGCAGCCTGCTGGGCGGTGGACGCATTCCTGCTGATCCCCTTTGAACTGCAGTATATGCAAACCATCTCCTTTATCCTGGTAATTGCCGCACTGGTGCAGGTGGTGGAGATGTTCCTGAAGAAATTCGTACCTGCGCTGTACAAGGCTTTGGGTGTGTACCTGCCTCTGATCACCACCAACTGCGCCGTTCTGGGCGTTGTGCTGGTAAATGTGCAGGAGGGTTACGATTTCTTGCAGAGCGTTGTAAACGGTGCCTGCGGCGGCTTGGGCTTTACCCTGGCAATTGTGCTGTTTGCATCCATTCGTGAGCGCGTGGATAAGACCGACTGCCCTGAGGCATTTAAGGGATTTCCTATCACTCTGATTGCTGCCGGCCTGCTCTCACTGGCATTTATGGGCTTCTCCGGCCTGAAGATTTTCTAAGGAGGGCGCGGAAATGATTGAGATTTTAATTGGTATTGCAATTTTAGGCGGTCTGGGTCTGGCCTTTGGTCTGATTCTTTCTGCCGCTTCCAAGGTGTTCTATGTGGAAACGGATCCCCGACTGGATCAGCTGAATGAGTGCCTTCCCGGTGCCAACTGCGGCGGTTGCGGTTATGCAGGCTGCGGTGGTTATGCGGAAGCTGTGCTCAATGGTGAAGCAGAGATCGGTTTGTGCGCTTCCGGCGGCAATGAGTGCGCCCAGGCTATGGGCGAAATCATGGGTGTCAAGGTGGGCGAGATGACCCGCAAGGTGGCACTGGTTCGCTGCTCCGGTTATAAGAGCATTGACGAAGACGGCAACGTGATGGGTGCCAAGATGAAGGCAGTTTACGAAGGCTTCCAGGATTGTGTCGCAGCCTCCAAGGTTGGCGGCAACGGCCCGCTGGCCTGTAAGTTCGGCTGCCTGGGCTTCGGCAACTGTGTCAAGGCATGTAAGTATGATGCCATTAAGGTTGTGGACGGTGTCGCAAAGGTAGATCCTGAAAAGTGCACCGGCTGTATGGCCTGCTCCAAGCAGTGCCCCCGTGAGCTGATCATCCCCGTAGATTACGATAAGCATGTGGTCATTGCCTGCGCATCCCACGCAAAGGGCGCTGTCACTGTCCGTGGCTGCAGCCAGGGCTGTATTGGCTGCGGTCTGTGTGTGAAGATCTGTCCTCATGATGCCATCAAGGTGGAAAATAACCTGGCTACCATTGACTACTCTATCTGCACATCCTGCGGTTTGTGCGCTGCGGTTTGCCCCAAGAAGCTGATCTCCAGCCCCGTGGATACCCCCGAGGAAATTCTGAAGATCGTCAAGGAGCATATGAAAGCTGCAAAGACAAAATAAATAACAAGCAAACACCGGGCGGAGCGATCCGCCCGGTGTTTTTTCGCGCATCACAATGTGATTGCATTTGCGGCAGGGCTGTAGTATAATTTTCAGTATCAAAACGCTTGGTTTTTACTCTTTAACAGTTATGAGGTTTCTATGATTACCATCAAGGAATTATACGATTTGCGCCATACTTTGGCGGCAGAATATTTGGGTGGATTCACCTATCCCTGGGAAGCCCTGCAGGGCATTAAACAGCTGATCCTCACCCTGGGACCTGCCCTGGGAGAGGACTATACAGAACGCTCTGCGGGTGTTTGGGTGCATAAAACCGCAAAGATTGCGCCTACAGCCTATTTGGGTGCGCCCTGCATCATCGGTGCCGGTACGGAAGTGCGCCATTGTGCCTTCATTCGGGAAGCGGCATTGGTGGGAGAAAACTGTGTGGTCGGAAACTCTGTAGAACTGAAAAATGTGATTTTGTTCGACGATGTGCAAACACCTCACTATAATTATGTGGGCGATAGTATTTTGGGTTATAAAGCCCATATGGGCGCGGGTTCTGTCACCTCCAATGTGAAATCCGATAAGAGCCTGGTTGTGATTCACGGCCGGGAAGAGATCTCCACAGACCGGAAGAAAGTCGGTGCGATGCTGGGCGACTTTGTGGAAGTGGGATGCAACAGCGTGCTGAATCCCGGCACTGTTGTAGGCAGAAACAGCAATATTTACCCTCTGTCCTGCGTGCGGGGTGTGGTTCCCGCAAACAGCATCTATAAAACCGGCGGAATGATTACCGAAAAGCGGTAAGGAGAAAATTATGGGAAAATATTTTGGAACCGATGGCTTCCGTGGCGAAGCCAATGTAACGCTGACGGCAGACCATGCGTATAAAGTGGGTCGCTTTCTGGGTTGGTATTTCGGCGAACAGAAGCGCCGGGCAGGTGATCCGGAGCCTCCCAGAGTGGTGATCGGCAAGGATACCCGCCGCTCCAGCTATATGTTTGAGTATACGCTGATTGCAGGTCTGACGGCCTCCGGCGCCGATGCCTATATGCTCCATGTCACTACAACTCCTTCCGTTGCCTATGTGACCCGGATGGATGAATTCGACTGCGGCATTATGATCTCCGCCAGCCATAACCCCTACTATGACAACGGCATTAAGCTGATCAATACCCACGGTGAGAAAATGGATGAGGAAACCATCCTGCTTATTGAGGACTACATTGACGGAAAGCTGGAAATATACGGTCAGTCCTGGACGGAGCTTCCCTATGCAACCCAGGAGCGGATCGGCAGAACCGTAGACTATGTTGCCGGCAGAAACCGTTATATTGGCTATCTGATCAGCCTGGGTCTGTTCTCCTTCCGGAAACTGCGGATCGGCCTGGACTGCGCCAACGGTGCTTCCTGGAACATTGCCAAGGCTGTGTTTGATGCATTGGGTGCCAAGACCTATGTGATCAACGCAGAACCCAACGGCCTGAACATCAATGAAAACGCCGGCTCCACCCACATGGAAGGCCTGCGGAAATTTGTGGTGGAAAACGGCCTGGATGTGGGTATTGCCTACGACGGTGATGCTGACCGGTGCCTGATGGTAGATGAAAAGGGCAATATCATTTCCGGTGACCATATTCTCTATATTTTGGGCAGCTATATGAAGCAGCGGGGCCATCTGGATAATAACACGGTGGTTACCACGGTCATGTCCAACTTCGGCCTTTACAAAGCCTTTGATGAAAAGGGCATCGATTACGCGAAGACCGCTGTGGGCGACAAGTATGTTTATGAATATATGGCAAACCATGGCTGCCGCCTGGGCGGTGAGCAGTCCGGCCATATTATCATCTCCAAGTATGCCACCACCGGCGACGGTATCCTCACCAGCCTGAAGGTGCTGGAAGTGATGATGGCTCAGAAAAAGAAAATGAGCCAGCTGTGGGAGGGTCTGCAGATTTATCCCCAGGTGCTGAAAAATGTACGGGTAAAATCCAAGCCTGAGGCACAGAATGACCCCGAAGTCCAGGCGGCGGTGCAGCAGGTAGCGGAGCAGCTGGGAGATACCGGCCGTATCCTGGTGCGGGAGTCCGGTACAGAACCGGTGATTCGTGTCATGGTGGAAGCGCCCAGCAAAAAGCAATGTGAAGAATGTGTTGACCGGGTGGTGGATGTGATCTGCGCCCGTGGCCACGCAAGAGTATAAGAATTCAAAATCCCACCGCAAACGCGGTGGGATTTTTCTCTATTTTCCATTTTGTTTTTATAGAATCTATGATATAATAATCGAAATATCGGTTGTTCTGCGGCAATGCCGCAAATACTGCAAACAGGAGGGTATTTTCATGGAGGTTCGTTTTGCAAGAGGAGAGGATATTCCCGGCATCATTAAATTGCTGCAGCAGGTGGGCCGTGTGCACCATGAAGGCAGACCGGACCTGTTCCGGGTAAATGCCCAAAAGTACAGCTCTTCTCAGGTGTTGGATATGCTGGGTAAAATGCCGATTTTTGTGGCGGTGGAAAATGGTGTAGTGCTGGGCTATGGCTTCTGTATGTTTGAACAGTTTCATGACCATTCTGTTATGACCGACCGGACTACCCTCTACATTGATGATATCTGTGTGTTGGAGGAATGCCGCGGTCAGCATATCGGCACCGCAATTTATAATGAAATCATCAGATATGCCAAGTATCGGGGTTGTTATAATGTGACCCTGAATGTATGGTGCTGCAATGAAGGCGCCATGAAATTCTATGAGTCCCTGGGTATGAAACCCCAGAAGATTGGCATGGAGGCCATTGTTTAATGCTGCAAAAGAACGAAATTTACGAAGCGGTGGTCACCGATTATACGGCAGAGGGTCAGGGCGTTGCCCATGTGGAAGGCTGTGCCGTATTTCTGCCCAATGCCATTGCCGGTGAGCGCTATAAAATCCGTATTGAAAAAGCCCAGAAGACCTGGGCAGCCGGCAAGATCGTGGAAGTGCTGGAAAAGTCTCCCCATCGTGTCAATCGGGAATGCCCCGTGGCCAAACTCTGCGGCGGTTGCGACTTCTGGCATATGGACTATGAGGAGGAATCCCGCCTGAAAGCGGAGCGGGTTCGCCAGACCTTGAACCGCATTGGCGGCGAAAACTTAACGGAAGTGTCGATTTTGGCGGCACCCACCTGCTATGGCTATCGGAACAAGGCCCAGTATCCCGTGGCCAGTAAGAAGGGCAGGGCCTACGCAGGCTTCTTCCGGGCCGGTACTCACCAGGTGGTGGAAAATGACCGCTGCCTGATCCTGCCCCAGGAAACTGACCGGGTGAAAGATACAGTTATAGATTATGTAAACCAATACCGAATTTCTGCCTATGATGAGGAGTCTCACAAGGGTCTTCTGCGGCATATTTATGTCCGTCGGGGTGTGGTTTCCGGCGAGATTTTGGTGTGCCTGGTGGTCAATGGAAAGAAACTGCCTCATATTCCGGAGTTGATTGAGAAGCTTAAGAAGATTCCCGGCTTCACCACCCTGGTGCTGGCGGTGAATACCCGTCCCGGCAATGCCATTTTGGGCAATGAGTTCATCACTCTCTATGGCCCCGGTTATATTGAAGATACCCTCTGCGGACTGAAGTTCCGCCTGTCTCCCCGGTCTTTCTACCAGGTGAACCATCACCAGGCTCAGCGTCTGTATGAAGCTGCCATCTCCCAGGCGGAGATCACCAAAGATGACCTGGTACTGGACCTCTACTGCGGCGTGGGCACCATTACCCTGGCCATGGCAAAGGCCGCCGGCAAGGTGATCGGCGTGGAAGTGATCGAGCAGGCAGTGGAAGACGCTAAGGACAATGCCAAGCGCAACGGCATTGACAATGCTGAGTTCTTCTGCGGCGATGCGGGCAAGGCGGCTTTAGAACTGGAAGAGGCGGGCATCAAGCCCGATGTGATCGTGGTGGATCCCCCCCGTAAGGGTCTGAACGCGGACACCATCGAAGCCCTGCACCGGATGGATCCCAGGCGAATTGTCTATGTGTCCTGCGACCCCGCCACCCTGGCAAGAGATGTGGCGCTCTTAAAAGAAAGAGGTTATGTTCTCAAAAACGCCATGGCAGCAGATTTGTTCCCCCGCTGCGCCCATGTAGAGAGCATTGTAACCCTCATCAAAGAAGAAAAATAAAAGGAGAAATTTATGGATTGGCTGTGGGATTTGATTACGAACCGCTTTTTTATCGTCAGCGTGTCTTCCTGGTTTGTGGCGCAGTTTCTGAAAACTGTGATCTATGCGCTTGAAAACAAAAAATGGGATTGGTCACGCTTGTTTGGCGATGGCGGCATGCCCAGCGGCCACTCTGCCACGGTTTCTTCTCTGGCGGTGATGTCCGGACTGACCTTTGGATTTGATTCTTTCCAGTTTGCGGTTACCGCTATTTTGGCGATCATCGTCTGTCATGATGCCATGGGTGTCCGTCTGGAGACCGGTAAGCAGGCCGTGAAGATTAACGAGATCTTAGAGGCCTTTGAACTGATCCATCCCGATAAGATTTCGGAGGCAAACCTGAAGGAATTCGTGGGTCATACTCCCATCCAGGTGATGGCAGGTATTCTCCTGGGCATTGTCAATGCGATCGTCATGTTTTTCCTGGTTTTGTAATGTAAATAACCAATAAACAACCGTCGGCGGATTCGCCGACGGTTGTTTGCGTTATTATGATTCTGCCAGGTAGTCCGCAGCAAGCCGAACCAATTTTGCAGTAGAGGGAATCTGTCCGTAGAGGAGGGGATCGCCCTCCCAGGAGTTTCCTTTCACATAGATAGAATCTGTGGCACTGTGGTAGTACAACATGGCATCCGGATAACCCAAAGCTGTCCAGCTGCGCAGATCTAAGCAGATGCCGCTGTTATCGCCGCCGCGCAGGTATAGCCTATCGTGTGCGGAATCCTCATAAATCTCCAAACGATCGGAATAGGAATCGTTGAACTTGTCGTGGTATACTTGTTCTCCGGATGCAAGGTCATAAATCCGCAGATAACCACCGGAAGTCTTGATGGCCAAATGGGTGTCGTCCAGTAAGAATTGCATTTTCAGCACAGAGCCGAAGGGAATCTGCGTGGAGAATTGTGTGGCAGCATTTCCGGTGTTCAGATCCCAAATCTGGAGCATACCATCCTGATCTACATAGGCCAACAAATCTTTTTCCTGAGCCAATGTGAGAGCATTTCTGTTGTAGAAAAGGGCATCATCGTTCAGGGCAGTCCAGCTGTCCCGGGCGATATTGTAAAAGGCCAGATTCTCCAGAGGAATGGAATTTCCGAAAACATAGAAACCTGTGGCAATCCAGTCGTTGGTACCAACCTTCAAAAGCTGGGCGGTGTTGGGATTTTCCCGTGCAGGGAACTGCAGATGGTCAGGAAGGGAAACTTGTCCAATGGGGATGCCGTTGTTCCAAAATTGCAGAGATTTGGGGTTGCAGGCGGCGGTCAGCAAAGTCTTTCCGTCAGGTAAATAAGCAGAATCGCACCCGAAAAGGGAGAGAGAAGACCACCAGCCATCTTCTTCTGCCAAGGCTTCCTGCAGGGTTTCAAAGTTGCAGATCATTTCCTGGGAACCGTCTGCGTTCAGTAAGTAAATACCTTCTCCATCCTCGCAGATTAGCGGCTCCAAAGTGCCCGGAATCCAGAACAGTTCATCGTTATCATAGTAGTCCTGGGGGGAGAAAGAAGCTGTAATCTGCTGTACTGCAGGATCCAGGATGAAATAATGGTGACGATAGTCGGAATAATTACTATTGCTCTTGAAGAAGGGGCCGACTGCCAGCTGAGAACCCACGGAGCGGACACTGCAATCGGAAGATGCAGAGAAATCATCTTCCGGCAGCGCTATCGCGGCATAGTCCACCAAAGTAGGTCCTTGCTTAGGCCGGATGATTTGGATGATGTTTTTCTGATTTTTCGGAATCACAGCCACGTAACCGGGGCTGACAAAATTGCCAATGCCTAAATGCAGGGAGTCGTTGCTGGTATCCAGCTGCAGCACACCGCCACCCCAAATATCGGCCATGGTGCAGTCTCCCAGCTCGGCCCAAACCTGTAGGAACGGGTTGTTGGTGAGCATAAGCTCGCTGCTTGTATTGAGCCATCCCAACAGATTGGTGCCGTTGCTTTGAATAAAACTGAATTGATATCCGTTGTTAGAAATCATGGATACCAGATCACTTTCAAACTGTACTGTCTCTACGAGCGCACCGGTTTCGCGATTCAAACGATAAAGATGGTTGTAGGCGGTAATAAGAATGTCTGTTTGAGAGGCAAGGACGTTGCCGGGAACGACTTCGAAGAGAATGTGGTATTTATCCTCGGGAATATCGGTTTGCCAAAGCAGTTTGCCGGTATCCATGCCAAACTGCAATGCGCTGATAAGGATGCTGTCACTTGGGTGCTGAATGATGAGGGTTATGGTTTCACCGCCGAAGAACAAACCAGTGACTACGGAATCATTTTGGTAGGTTTGCTCGTGAACCAAAATCTGCTCTGCTGTGCCCGCAGTGAGATCTGTCCGGAAGCAGTACAGTTGAGCATCTTTAGAGAAAAAGGCGCTGTAAAATATATTGCCGTCCGAAGAAAAACGGCCGGATGTGGAAAGTGCATTTCCGGGGGTGTTTTGAAAATCGTAAAGATGAGAACCGTCTGGTGCGCAGAAGGGGATTGCTTGCAGGATCTCACCGGTTGCGGCCGATATTTCTGTTAGCTGGTAAGCTGTTTGGAACTGCACAGGTTCATAGGCAGTGACCAGAGCCATAACTTCCCGGTCTGCCTGGTAGAACATATAGCCATCCGGGATCTGACCCACAGTCTGAATCCAAACTTGCTCGCCGGTCTGCAGGTTATAAGCTGTCAGGTGGGTGCGGGTGCTGCGGATCACAATGCTGTCATCACAGCAGAGGAATACATGCAGGTTGCTGGTTGCGCTGCTGCCGTTGTCCGAGGCGGCATATTGACACCACAACTGCCGACCGGTATCTGCATCAAAGCAGCAGACGGCACCGAAACTGTCTACGCTGACTACCCGGGTACCATCCTGGGTGATTGCAAAGTCGGCAACATCTGTTAGTTGCTCCAGGCAGATCGCGTTCAGTTCCTCCTCAGGAGAGCCGGACAGAAATACATTTGCAGCACTCATTAGAACACGCTCTGCGGGTGCGTGATAGGGACGGTCATCTGCCTCGCTTTCGGGAAGAGCATCAAGCGCTTTTTCAATGGCGCCGTTGTAGTCCGCGTTTTTTAAATCCGCTTCCGCATCCTGGGCCAGTAGTTTGGATTCTCGCAGCTGGACAGCGGCTTTTTGCTCCGCAAGGGCGGTGTTGGCCTGGCTCAGGTCGGTATTTGCCTGGTCAAGCTGCGTGTTTTTGATCTCCAACTGGTTATTCACCAATTCGATTTGCCGGTTTTTGACCAAAACCATAGAAGTAAAACCCAGGAGAATCGCCATAATGCCTGCGGCAATTGCGGTGATCCGCCGGGTTTTCCGTTTCTGTTCCCGCATGACCAACGCGTCATAGGGACAATCCAGCATTGCGGAGATCAGCCGCGGGAGTTCTTTGCGAACTTTTTTCTTGTTTCCGGAGATGGTTTCTGCACGAACATCCACAGCCAGCGGCTCAATCAGTTCGCCCTCAGGGGTGAGAGTCAATTGGCTGGGGAATACCTCATTGGGTTCACCGGAAGCCAGGACAGCCAGAATTTTGGAACGGTCATGGTTTTTCAGGAAATAATCGATTTCACGACCGACCCAAGGAGACTCAATGGAATTTTTGGAACAGATGACAATTAAATACTCAGTATTTTCCAGAGCATTTTGAATTTCTGCGCTTAAGTCGCTGGCGGCATGGAGCTCTTCCTCATCCCGAAAAACCAACCCCAAACGGTTGTTGCTGTCTTTGCGTAATCCTTTGGGAATCCGGTACTGTTCAATTAGCGAGTGGATGGTTTTTGCAATGGCGGAATCCATTTCCGCATGGCGATAACTGATAAAAGCAACATAGTTTCTATCCATAGGAAACCTCTTTTTGAAAGTTTTCTTAGAATGATTGTATCGGTTGCGGGAGGCCTTGTCAATGTTTCTATATGCTTTGTGATGTTATCACGGAAAACCGTGTTTGCCTTGGATATACTAAAGAAAAACAAAAAAGGCAGGAATAGAGTATGGAAAAGATTTATGATATGATCATTGTGGGCGGCGGCCCCGGAGGATATACGGCAGCCCTTTACGCAGTGCGGGCAGGCCTTGAGGTGCTGCTGGTCGAGCGGCTCAGCGCCGGCGGACAGATGAATCTCACCGGTCAGATTGACAACTACCCCGGATTCCCCGAGGGTGTGGATGGCTTTCAGCTGAGCTACAATATGCAGCAGCAGGCAGAACGCTTCGGCGCAAAGACCAGGTATGCGGAAGTGCTGGAATTGCAGCTGGCAGGGGAGGTTAAAACCATCCGTACCAACGAAGGTGAATACTTTGCAAAGTCGGTGGTGATCTCCACCGGCGCAAACCCCCGTCAACTGGGAGTTGCCCGTGAAAACGAAATGATCGGCAGAGGTGTTGGCTACTGCGCCCATTGCGACGGCGGTTTTTACCGGGGCAAGACCGTGGCAGTGGTCGGCGGCGGCAACTCTGCGGTGGCAGAGGCACTGTATCTGTCCCGTATTGCCAAAGAAGTGATCCTGATCCACCGAAGAGATTCTCTGCGGGCAACCCATATTTATCAGAAACCTCTGCAGGAAGCCGGAAATATCCGCTTTGTATGGGATTCCGAGGTGACGGAGCTGCTGGGTGAAGAAGTGCTGTCTGGTGTAAAGATCCGAAACCTGAAAAGCGGCGAGGAGCAGATTCTGGAGATCCAGGGCTTATTTGTCAGCATCGGCAGAAAGCCTGCAACGGATCTGGTGAAAGATCAGTTGACTTTGGATGGAGCAGGCTATATTATGGCAGGAGAAAATACGAAAACCAATCTCCCCGGCGTCTACGCGGTGGGAGATGTGCGAACGAAAGAACTGCGCCAGATTGTCACGGCAGTGGCAGACGGCGCTATGGCTGCCCATGTGGCAGAACAAGAATTGTGATAAGGAGTTCATATGCAATATATCATCTCGTTTTTTGAAGGTATTCTCACCTTCATCTCCCCCTGTTTGCTCCCTATGCTGCCGGTGTATATTTCCTATTTTGCAGGCGGACAGCAGAACAGCAGAAAGACCCTGATCAATGCTTTGGGATTTATCCTGGGCTTTACCGTTGTTTTTACGGCTATGGGCGCTCTGGCAGGCACTTTGGGCAGCTTCCTCAGTAAATATCAGACCGTGGTGAATATCGTTTCCGGTCTCATCGTCATCTTCTTCGGCCTGAACTTTATGGGCATCATCAAGCTGAATCTTTTTAAAGGCAGCGCAAGAATGCAGACCGGCAACCTGGGATTCTTCTCGTCCCTGCTGTTCGGCATGGTATTCTCCATCGGCTGGACTCCCTGCGTGGGTGCGTTCCTGGGAAGCGCTCTGATGCTGGCTTCCCAGCAGGGTCATGTGCTGGAAGGTACCCTCATGCTGCTGAGTTATTCCCTGGGTTTGGGCATTCCCTTCCTGCTCAGTGCGGTGCTGATCGACCAGCTGAAGGGCGCGTTTAACTTTATCAAGCGGCATTACACCCTCATTAACTATATCTGCGGCGGTCTGCTAGTGCTGATGGGCATTCTCATGGCCACCGGCATCCTGAATGATGTGCTGCAATCCCTGGCATAAGGAGAAAGAATATGAATAAAAAAGGACTTTTGATCACCCTGGTTATTTTCCTCGTGGTACTGGGTGTTGCGGGTGTATTGTATCCGAAGCTGAGCGCCGGTATGCAGAATCAGCAGCTGGCAACCGTTCCCACTACAGAACCCACAGAGGCTGTAACGGAAGCCACACAGCCGGAAAAGCAGGAAGAAACCCAGCCGGAAACCACGGAACCGACGGAGCCCCAAACCGTTGCCGCACCGGATTTTACGGTGCTGGATTGGGATGGAAATGAAGTAAAGCTCAGCGATTATCTGGGCAAACCTATCGTTCTCAATTTCTGGGCCCATTGGTGCGGCCCCTGCCAAATGGAAATGCCGGAATTCAACGCAGCCTATGAGAGATTGGGCGGAGAAGTGACCTTCCTGATGGTTCACGAAGGCGCAGCAGTGGATGACGGCAAGGATAAAGTCACCGAGGGCGGCTACACCTTCCCGGTGGTTTTTGATGTGGACAGTTCCGCGGGTAATCTCTACGGCATTACTGCGTTCCCCACAACTTTCTTTATTGATGCTGACGGTCATCTGCAGGCCTATTACATGGGCGCAATGGATGCAAATCTGCTGCAGCAGGGAATCGACCTGATTTATATAGCAGAATAATGGCTAGAATAGGGAACGATATTTTAAAATAAGCTAAAATCAAAGAAAATACTCCACAATGAAAACCCCACCTCTTAATGAGGTGGGGGTTCTTTCTTATAATGCTTTCAGCATAGCCTTTCTTCCGCGGATGTATGCGCCGATGTAGGCAGGTGCGGCGGTGCCCCGCTTCTTCATCAGTTCCATAATGGAGGTGTCTTCGATGATACCGTCGCAGAGGGAGGCGGTATCCATCATATAAGGCGCATCCTCAGCGCTGATGCAGACGGCGCAGGGAAGATCGGTATATTTCCGGATAGCCGCCACTACTTCCTCCAGCTGCTCTTTGGTGCCGCCGGGGCAGGTCATGATGTACAGGAATCCTTCTGCTGCGGAGGCAATGGCCTTGATTCTTGCCTTAGAGGTGGCGGAGATCATGGAAATCAGGGTGATGCCATATTTCTTGCAGTCCGGCAGGAATTCATCGTGCTCTTCAAAGGGCAGATCCGGTACGATCAGACCGTCAATGCCGATCTGCTGGCAGGTTTTCAGAAAACGCTCGGTGCCGTAGGAGAATACCACATTGGCATAGGTGGAGAATACCAGGGGAATGGTGACCTTGGGCCGCAGAGCTTTCACAAAATCGAAAATCTTATCGGTGGTGACACCGGCTTCCAGCGCCCGGATATTAGCCTCCTGGATGGTGGCATCCACAGCGGTGGGGTCAGAGAAGGGAATGTTCAGTTCGATGATGTCGGCACCGTTCTCGGCGGCGGCCAGGACGGCCTTTTCGGTGGTGGCAAGGTCGTGGTCACCGCAGGTGATGAAACCAATGTAGGCCTTGCCCTTTGCAAATGCGTTCTGGAACTTATTCATGAAGATCCTCCCCTCTGTAACGGGCGATGGCGGCGCAGTCCTTGTCGCCGCGGCCGGATACGGTGATGACCATGATCTGATCCTTACCCATGGTGGGTGCCAGCTTCATGGCATGGGCGATGGCATGGGAAGACTCGATGGCGGGGATGATGCCCTCGGTGCGAGCCAGGTATTCAAAAGCTTCCACAGCCTCGTCATCGGTGACGGGTACATACTGGGCGCGGCCCATATCGTGCAGGTTGGCATGCTCCGGGCCGATGCCGGGGTAGTCAAGGCCGGCGGAAATGGAATAAACGGGAGCGATCTGACCGAATTCATCCTGGCAGAAGTAGGACTTCATGCCGTGGAAAATGCCGGTGCGGCCGGTATTGATAGTGGCTGCGGTCTCGAAGGTGTCGATACCACGGCCTGCGGCTTCACAGCCGATCAGCTGCACGCCTTCATCCTCGATAAAGTGGTAGAAGGTACCGATGGCATTGGAGCCGCCACCTACGCAGGCCATGACTACATCGGGGAGTCTGCCTTCCTTCTGCAGGATCTGCTCCTTGATCTCCTTGGAGATAACAGCCTGGAAATCTCTTACGATGGTGGGGAAGGGGTGGGGGCCCATGCAGGAACCCAGGCAGTAATGGGAGTCATGGACTCTTCTGGTCCACTCACCCATGGCCTCATTGACCGCATCCTTCAGTGTGGCGGTGCCGCTGGTGACGGGGATGACTTCCGCGCCCAACAGACGCATCCGGTATACATTCAGTGCCTGGCGCTCAGTATCTTCCTTGCCCATGTACACCACGCACTCCATGTTCATCAGCGCTGCTGCGGTGGCGGAGGCCACACCGTGCTGACCGGCGCCGGTCTCGGCAATCAGCCGCTTCTTGCCCATCTTCTTGGCCAGCAATGCCTGACCCAGCACATTATTGATCTTATGGGCGCCGGTGTGGTTCAGATCTTCCCGCTTCAAGTAAATCTTGCAGCCGCCTAAGTCCTTGGTCATTTTCTCGGCGTAGTACAGCCGGGAGGGTCTGCCGGCATAATCGTTCAGAAGCTCTGTCAGTTCCCGGTTGAACTCCGGATCATTCTTGTAGTAGTTGTAAGCTTCTTCTAATTCATTCACAGCGTTCATCAGCACTTCGGGGATGTACTGACCGCCGTGGATGCCGAAGCGTCCTGTCTTTCCCATGTTTCTTACCTCCTGAAATGAAAAAAATCCTCGACAAAGGTTACCCTTTGCCAAGGACGAATACATACATTCGCGGTGCCACCTTGGTTCACGGAAACTCCCGTGCGCTTAGCAGGATGCCAACACATCCCCGGACATTGACGCAGCCCATCGCGTCGCAGCATACTGAAGAAAATCTCGTTCTGTGCGCCCTCAGCGGTCCATTTGATGAACTGAAATCCGCCTTGCTTCCAGCTATGCAAAGCTCTCTGTAGGATCAGGCCTCACCGTTATCTCCGCCTCATCGGTTTTATGTTTTTCTTTTTATAGCATAGAATCTCTGTGGTGTCAACATTTTTCTTTGCCCGGCGGACACAGGGCTTGAGAGTTACAAAGTGTTGTGCTATACTATATGCACGAATCTATATAACCAAGTACAATTATCAGGAGGTAATACCATGAAAAACTTAGGTTATTATAACGGACATTACGATGAAATCGAAAATATGGTCATTCCCATGAACGACCGCGCCAGCTACTTCGGCGACGGTGTTTACGATGCCACCTACAGCCGCAACCATATCATTTGGAATCTGCAGGAACACCTGGACCGGCTGTACAACAGCGCCCGCCTGCTGGAGATCGAGCCTCCCTGCTCTAAGGAGGAGATGGCTGAGATCCTGAAGGAAATGGTCAAGAAGGTGGACGACGGTAACCAGTTTGTATACTGGCAGGTGACCCGCGGCACCGCTGACCGTAACCATGCCTTCCCCAAGGGCGTCAAGTCCAATCTGTGGATCATGCTGCGCCCCCGCAATGTGTCCGACAATCATCCCGTAAAGGTTGTTACTACCGAGGACACCCGTTTCCTGCACTGCAATATCAAAACTCTGAACCTGATCCCCAGCGTTATGGCAGCGGAGAAGGCAGAGAAGGCCGGCGTGGATGAGTGCATTTTCCATCGTAACGGCCGTGTCACTGAGTGTGCCCACTCCAATGTCCATATCATCCGTGACGGCAAGCTGGTAACTGCACCTACCGACAATCTGATCCTGCCCGGCATCGCCCGTGCAAACCTGATCCGCATGGCAAAGACTCTGGGCTATGAGGTAGAAGAAATTCCCTACACTCTGGATGATCTGATGAACGCCGAAGAAGTGATCGTTACCCGCTGCGGCTCTTTCTGCCAGCCTGTCTGCGAAGTGGACGGCAAGCCCGTCGGCGGCAAGCAGCCTGAAATGCTGAAGAAGCTGCAGGATGCCCTGATGGCTGAGTACCTGGAATACACCGATATCAAGGAATGATTCCCATGTTCTCGGATTCCCTGCGTACCTGGGCGGAAGTGGACTTAGATGCTGTTTTGCATAATTTCATGGCAGCCAGAAACCACTTGCCCGAAAATATGAAGCTACTGGTGACGGTAAAGGCCAATGGCTACGGCCACGGCGCAGTTCCCATCACCAAGCTGCTGGAAGACAAGGCTGATTACTTTGCCCTGGCAGCCATGGATGAGGCGGTGCAGCTGCGGCAGTCCGGTATTCGAACTCCGCTGCTGATCCTGGGTCCTGTACTTCCGGCAGATTATCCCCGCGCCGCTGCCTATGATGTGGATCTGACGGTTTCATCTCTGGAAGAAGCGAAAGCAATTTCCGCCTGCGCGGAAAGACTGGGAAAGAAGATTACCGTCCATTTTGCCCTGGATACGGGCATGTCCCGCATCGGCTTTGCCTGCACAGAAACGGCAGCGGAAGAAATCAGAGCGGCCACGCAGCTGCCCGGTCTGATTCCCAAAGGAATTTTCAGCCATTTTGCCGCATCTGATAGCAAGAATAAAAGTTATGTAAACCTACAAACGGAGAACTTCCGGCGCATGTTGGCACTGATTGGGGTGGAGTTTCCCATCCGCCACCTGTATAACAGCGCCGCCATTGCAGAACTGGAGCCGGAGTTCGATATGGCCCGGCAGGGTATTCTTCTGTATGGTCTGCAGCCGTCCGATGAGGTGGATGGAAGCGGCCTTGGCGGCGTGAAGCCTGCTATGGCTCTGCGCTCTCATGTGTCCTTTGTGAAGGACTTACCTGCCGGAACGCCGATCAGCTATGGCTGCACCTATGTGACGGAAAAAGATTCCGTGATTGCCACAGTGATGGCAGGCTATGCCGACGGTGTGCCCCGGTTGCTTTCCAATCAGGGTGAAGTGATTATTCACGGAGTCAAAACTCCCATTGTGGGCAGAGTCTGTATGGATCAGTTCATGGTGGATGTGACGCATATTCCCGGCGTACAGCCCGGAGATATCGTAACGATTTTCGGCACCGATGGGGAAGTGACCATCACCGCCGACGAAATGGCGGCAAAGGCCCAGACCATCGGTTATGAACTGGTCTGCGGCATCGCACCCCGGGTACCGAGAGTATATCTGAAAAACGCAGAAGTGGACAGTATTGTCCGGACACTGCCCTGTGAATAAAGAAACGCTGTCATTGCGAACCAGTGACCGATGTCACTGGTGTGGGACCGAAGGGAATACCTTCAGGTACAATCTCCTTCTTAAGAGGGGGATTCCCACACCAGTGTTCGCACTGGCTCGGAATGACACTTTTTTTGAGGAAAAGTAATGAAAGAATACGAGATGGTTCGGGAGATCAAGAATTTATGTCCCAACAATCAGATGCGGGATATCTTCTTTGACGAGGTGGAAACCGACGATCCGGTGCAGTACGTGAAAGATTTTCTGAAAGGAAAAGCGTTGTCCGTATCTGCAGAACCCGGGGAAGCCGGCACGATGACGGTCTATGCCGACTGCGACGGCCTGATCCAAAAATTTGTCTTTACTCCGGTATAACGAACGGAATATGTGAAAATAACTAAAAATTACAATAGCCGGGAAATAGAGGTTGAATTTATCGACGGAATGTGGTACGATACCGTTGTATCAGTATGGGCATATTGCGCCCATATGACGGAATTTCCCAAAGGAGCAAATATCTATGGCAACACCCTATACCATCGCAGTTGCCGGCAAGGGCGGCGTGGGTAAAACCACCACCTGCGGCATGATCATCGACTATCTGTGCAGTAAGAAGAACGGTCCCGTTCTGGTTGTGGATGCTGACGCCAATGCAAACCTCAATGAGGTTCTGGGCGTGGAAGTGGAGACCAGCCTGGGCGCGATTCGTGAGGAAATGGCACAGGCCGAACTGAAGGGTACAATTCCCGTCGGTATGACCAAGGCCGACTATGCGGACTTTAAGTTCTCCTCCGCAATCATCGAAGAGGATGACTACGACATGCTGGTTATGGGCCGCACCCAGGGCAAGGGCTGCTATTGCTATGTCAATGGCGTGCTGAAGACCCAGGTGGACAAGTATGCCAAGAATTATAAATATGTGGTTATGGACAATGAGGCAGGTCTGGAGCATGTGGCAAGAGGCACTCTGCCCCATGTGGACATGATGCTGCTGGTTTCCGATTGCTCCCGCCGCGGTGTGCAGGCAGCTGCAAGAGTTGCTGAAATCGTGGAGGAGATGAATCTGAACCCCGGTCTCATGGGCCTGATCATCAACCGCGCCCCTGAGGGCCGCCTGGATGATGGTGTCAAGGCTGAGATCGAGAAGCACGGTCTGAAGCTGCTGGGTGTTCTGCCCCAGGATGAAAGCGTTTACCGCTGTGACTGCGACGGTGAGCCTTCTGCAAAGCTTCCCGCGTCCAATCCCGTAAAGACCGCCCTGAAGGGCATTATGGCAGGCGTTGGCCTGTAAGTAAGGATTCAAAATTGAATGGGGTAATACCCAATTCAATTTTAAATTATAAAATCATCAATAATTTTTAACAAGGGGGATACCAATTATGTCTTTCGTTCCCAAGACGCAGCCCTTCCGCGGCAGCATCAATGCCGTGACTCTGGGCACCGGTGATAAGGCAGTTGTCATCGGCGGCCAGAATGTGCTGCCCTTCTACACCTTCGATGCACCCATCGAAAACGCACCCAAGATCGGTGTTGAAATTTCCGATCTGGCAGCCCAGTGGGATGTTCCCGGTCTGGTAGATTTCTACGCAGGCTGCACCACCATGGCTGAGCGCGCTAAGAAGGCTGAAACCATGGAAGGCGCTGACTTCATCTGCCTGAACTTCGAGGGCGCTGATCCCAACGGCACCGATCGTTCCGTCGAGGATTGCGTTGCTGACGCTAAGGCTGTTGCTGAAGCAGTTTCCATGCCCATCGTTATCCTGGGCTGCAAGAACATGGAGAAGGACGGCGTTCTGTTCTCTAAGATCGCTGAAGCTCTGCAGGGCAAGAACATCCTGGTCATGTCCGCTAAGAATGAGGACTACAAGACCATCGGTGCTTCCGTTGCACTGGCATACGGCCAGAAGGTCGGCGCTGAGACTGCTGACGACATCAACCTGGCTAAGCAGCTGAACATCATGCTGAAGAAGGACGCCAACGTGGCTTCCGATTCCATCGTTATGGACATCGGCACCGCCGCTGTGGGCTACGGCTATGAGTACGCAGCTTCCACCTTCGACCGCATCCGCCTGGCCGCTCTGGCTCAGTCCGATGACGATCTGCAGATGCCCATCCTGGCTACCGTTGCTCTGGACACCTACGGTGTTAAGGAGTCCACTGCTTCTGAAGAGGACGAGCCTGCATGGGGCAGCC
>JAFOBK010000144.1 GCA_017381835.1 Oscillospiraceae bacterium
GTAATGACGTGGTGGAATCTTCCGACTCTTCTCTGGAAGCACTGAAGCTGACCGAAAATCGTAAGGAGCTGATCCGTACTGTTGCAGAGAATTTTGAGCACGTGATCGTGATCGTCAACGTCGGCAACGCTACGGAACTGGGCATTGTGGATGAGTACGATTCCATCGAGGCTGTTGTCTGGACCGGCATCCCCGGAACCCAGGGCTGCATCTCTCTGGGCAAGGTTCTGAGTGGCCAGATCAATCCCTCCGGCCGTTTGGTGGATACCTATGCCCATGATGTCAGCTCCGCTCCCGCATCCGAGAACTTTGGCAGTTACAAGTATGACAACATGAACGGCATGGCTTTCATCAACTACGAAGAGGGCATCTATGTTGGTTACCGTTACTATGAGACCCGTTATGCAGGCGATGAAGAAGGCTACCGGAAGGCAGTTCAGTATCCCTTCGGTCATGGCTTGAGTTACACCGATTTTGCTTGGGAAACCGTCAACTTTGCAGTTGAGAATGAAATGGTCAACTGGGAAGTCAAGGTCACCAATACCGGCGATGTGGCCGGTAAGGATGTGCTGCAGCTGTACTTCACCGCACCTTACATCCCCGGCGGCATTGAAAAGTCCGCCATTGAGCTGGCAGCTTACGATAAGACCCAGCTGCTCCAGCCCGGTGAGAGCGAAACTCTGACCATTTCGTTCCCCATCCGTGACCTGTCCAGCTATGATATGGTCAATGAGGAAGCTTATGTTCTGGATGCCGGTACTTATGAAATCAAGCTGGCCCGGAATGTCCACGATATCGTGGAGGTTCAGACCTATGAGGTTGCGGAAAAGGTCGTTTACAATACTGACGAGGTTACCGGTGTTGCCATCGAAAACCGCTTTGATTATGCTGCCGGCGATCTGACCTACCTGTCCCGGAATGACTGGGCAGGCACTTATCCCACCGACGACGATACCAACTACACCGCATCCAACGAACTGCTGGCAGCGGTGGATTCCTACAAGAATCCCGCACCTTCTGCAGAAGCAATGCCTGCTACCGGTGCTGACAACGGCATCAAGCTGGCAGATCTGCGTGGCCTTGCCTACGACGATCCCAAGTGGGAGCAATTCTTGGATCAGTTTACTTATGACGAACTGAATATGCTCTTCAGCGATGGCGGCTGGCACTCCAATGCCATTGACCGTCTGGGCATTCCCAGCAGCCGTATGCTGGATGGCCCTGCAGGCATCAACTCCATGTATGTTCCCGTGTCTGCAGCAGCCTACCCCACGGAAATGATGGTGGCCTCCACCTGGAATGACGAACTGGCTTACCAGCTGGGTTCTTACATTGGTGCGGAGGCAGTGGCCTATGACGTTCAGGTTTGGTATGCCCCTGCAATGAACCTGCACCGTACCGCCCAGGGCGGCAGAAACTTCGAGTACTACTCCGAAGATCCTGTTCTGTCCGGTATGATGGCAGCTTCCACCATCCGCGGTGCCCAGGAGCAGGGTGTGATCGTCACCATCAAGCACTTCATTCTGAACAACGAGGAAACCAATGCCCGCTCCGGCATCTATTGCTGGACCAACGAGCAGGCCTTCCGTGAACTGTACCTGCGTCCCTTCGAACTGTCCGTGAAGCAGGGCGGTGCAAACGGTGCCATGTCTGCCTTTACTCACATCGGCTATAAGTGGTCCGGTGCCAACCCCGAACTGCTGCAGGATGTTCTGCGTGGTGAGTGGGGCTTTACCGGCTTTGTCACCACCGATGCCGGTATGCCCGGCGGCTTTATGGATGCAGGTCTTGCCTGCCGTAATGGCAACGATCTGATGCTGGATATGGGTCTGGCAGGCGCAGCCAAGGCTGTGGACACTGCTTACAAGGCTGACCCTGTGGGTGTTCTGATGGGTTTGCGCTCTTGTGCCCACAACCTGCTCTACTCCCTCCTTAACTACACCGCAGTGGTAAAGTAATATGAAACACGCTGATTTGATCAAGCAAATGACGCTGGAGGAGAAAGCTTCTCTCATGTCCGGCGCCAACTTCTGGAACACCAAGGGGGTAGAACGGCTTGGCATCCCCGGAATGATGCTGACCGACGGCCCCCACGGCCTGCGCAAGCAGGGCGGCAAGGCAGACCATCTGGGTCTGAACAAGTCCATTCCCGCTACCTGCTATCCCAGTGCAGCAGGCCTTGCCAACACTTGGGATGAAGCGCTGATCGAGGAAATGGGTGAACATCTGGGCCTGGAGGCAGCCAGCGAGGGTGTCAGCGTTCTCTTAGGTCCCGGCGTCAACATCAAGCGCAGCCCCCTGTGCGGAAGAAATTTTGAGTATTTTTCGGAAGATCCCTATCTTTCCGGTAAGATGGCCGCAGCTCTGATTCGTGGCATTCAAAGTAATGGCATTTCCGCCTGTGTCAAGCACTATGCCGCCAACTCACAGGAGCTGCGGCGCATGACCAATGATTCCGTTGTTGACGAGCGCACTTTGCGTGAAATCTACCTGCCTGCCTTTGAAATGGCGGTTAAGGAAGGCGGCGTCAAGTCGCTGATGACCTCTTACAA
>JAFOBK010000145.1 GCA_017381835.1 Oscillospiraceae bacterium
CCTGTGGAACCAGGTCTGGATGCCGAAGAAGCTGGCCATTTCCGCAACCCGTCCCCGAATGGTAGTGTTATCCATTCCCATGCTTTCCAGGCCGAAAGCCAGCTCATGCCAGACCTTGTCGGTGACGATCTGGCTGTCCGGATCCTGGAGGACGAAACCGATCTTTGCGGTCTGGGTTCGCTCGTCCACCGTTTCCAGAGGTGTTCCGTTAAAGAGAATCGTACCCTCTTTGCTTCCGTGGGGAGCCAGAACTGTCTTGAGCTGCCGCAGCAGGGTGGACTTGCCGCATCCGGAAGAACCCGACAGCACCGCAAAATCACCGGGATTCAGTGACAGGTCAATCCTCCTCAGTGCCGGAACCTCCTGCTCCGGGTAAGTAAAGGTCAAATTTTGGATCTTAAAGCGTTCCATTTCTGATCCTCCAACAAATCGATCATCAGCGGCAGATTGCACATCCCGCCGTAACAGAGATAGGCCAGCAGCTGCACCGGGCCTAGAAGCTGCCCATTCAGACTGGGGTAATATGTCCACCCCATCTGTCCGGTCAAATGTGGGACCGATGCGCCAATACACAGCAACATAAGAATCCCCAGCACCGCAGCATCCCGCTTATCAAACCGATAGATGGAAAAGGCCGTCCGTCCGCCGATGCCGTAGCCCCGGCTTTTCATGGAATCCGCAGAGACGATGGACTGCTCCATCGCCCAGCTCACGGTGGCTGAAAAAGCGGAAAGGCCCTGCTGCAGCTGCTCTTTTTTATTCTCCGGCTTGTGCATGGCCCGCTGGGTTCTCAGGACGCTTTGCAGAAAGTTTTTGAACCGTGGAACAAAACGCAGCGTCATGGAGATCAGCAGCGACAGTGCCGGGATCACCCGCCCGAACAGATAGATGATCTTGTCGGAGGTGAACACCGTATTGCAGCAGTTGAACCATACGATGGATGCGCCCATCATCCCCGCCGAGGCCAATCCGAAGCAGACCGCTTCCATGGTAACGGGATTGTCATTGGGCAGATACCACAGCACGGTCACGCCCTCATGGTTGAACATGGGATTCATCACCGCCATCAGCACCAGGATCGGCACCAGATATCCAACCTGCCGCAGAAAACCCTTCCTCCCCTGCAAATACAGCAGATAGGCGCACGCGCCTGCAAAAGAGATCAGCAGATACACCGGATGCTGAACGAGCATGGTCATGCCCAATGCCGCCAGGAAAAAGGCCAGATTTACCGCCGGGTGGAACCCGGAAAAGGCATCCTTATTCATTGGTTTTCTCCACGCCCAGGTCAGCACCCATATCGCAGGTATAGGCAAACACGATCTCGTCACCATTCGCCACCGTATAACCGGAGCAGCCCAGGCCGGGAGAGATGCCGTTGACAAAGTAGAGCCAGCCGGACTGTTCGCCGCAGTCAAATTCATAGAGATTGCCGATGCCCTCGATGTAGATGGAACCGTAGGCCTTGGCATCCACATATTCAAAGTGGACATTCTGTTCCCGAAGGCAGCGGCGGAGCACATCGAACACGGAGTCGCCGGACTCAAAGGAAACGGTGGTCTTTTCCAGAAGGATTCCGTCTTCCGGAACCAGCTCCGCCTTGCCGGAACTCAGCTTGTCCAGATTTTTGAGCAAGGTGTCACAGCGGATCTCCAGGGTGCAGGTGTTCGCCGCCATGCGGTAGAGGGACTTGCCACTGAGCTGCAAGCTAGCCGAAACCAGCGCATAGAATGCCTGTTCTGTGGAGAGTGCATCTGCATCTCCATCCATCACATGGCGGAAATCACCAGCCTCCGTTTGATAGGTCAGCAGCAGCTTGACTTTCTCATCGGCTGGCATACCCAGTTCGCAGAGGGCGACGATGGTCTGAGACACCGCCTCGCTGGTGGTGTACTCTGCCGCTTCCAGCACCTTCAGTCCTCGCTCCACTGCCGGCTTCACATCCTCCCGATCCCGGTATTTGGCCAGGGCCTGCAATGCCATCGCCGTCACATCCGCCTCCGGCACATCGCCCATCATGCACCAGCCGCCGTCAGGCAGTTCTTTTTCAAGGATGTGGGCAATGTAGCGGTCCCGGATGGCCTCGCTGCCGTAATTGCCGCTGTCCAGAGCCAGCAGTGCATAAATCGCACCATTCACCCCTTGAAAGATGGTTTGCTCATAGTCCTCCAGCGGTGCAGTCAGGTCGTATCCCGCCACATTCCGGGCATCGCCGCCCATGGCAGTGACGGTCAGGATAACCCTGGAATACTCTGTATATTTGCGGTCATGGAGGATACCGCCGCAATCGGTCACATAGCGTTCCAGCTTCTGCCGGTAGCCATCGATCCAGCCTTCCGGCAGATCATAACCAAGCCGACACATACCCAGAACCAGCCATTCACCACCCAGAGGGCCTGGGATTGGTTCGGGATTCTTTTCCAAAAGCAGTGCGGCTGTCTGTTCCGCAAGCGCATTTGCATTCCATTTTTCTTCCCCACCGCCGCAGGCCGTGAGCAGCAGCGACAATGCCAGAATCAGCGCAAGAAATCGTTTCACTCGTCATTCCTCCCCAAATTGATCCATCCATAGACGATGTTGGCATCCAGGATATCCACCACGCCGTCTGCGTTCACATCCGCAATTTCCAGTTCTTCCACATTCAGCTCCAGAAGCTCATTGTAGTGCTTCACAATCAGCTTTGCATCCTCCTTACTTAGGATGCCGTCGCCGTTGACATCTCCCTCGACGCCCGCCAGCTTCACCTCCAGGGTGGTCACAGGGGTGACGGAAGCAACACCGGAAACCATACTGGTGCCCTCCTCCTGGTTGTGATACATCACATGGTGAAAGGAAATGGTCACGGTGGTATTGTCCTGGGTGATGGGATCAGCCACGATGGTCACATAGGCTGTCACATCCCTGGTCTTTCCGTTGGCATAGGTGGCGGTGACGGTCATACCATCGGGATTAAACTGTTCTCCCTCCTGATAGATCATCTGATCGGGATTCACCGTCACATCCAGGCTGACGATCTTTGAGCCGAAGGCCATCAGATGGGCAGAATCATTCTTGAAATAGATGGTGCCGTATTCGTCGGCGATGGGGCTGCAGATGGCGTACTGTGCCTGATCCCCTGTGGGCGTAAAGAGGGTGTATACCGTGGAGGATTTCCCCTCGGTGGTCACATAGTCAAGGTGTGTCTGACCGGGCTTGTCCCGAAGCACCCGGAGCTTGCCGGGAGTCATGTTGTCAAAGAAATAGATGTAAACATAGCCGCTCTCTTCCTCATAGGAAGTAGTAAGCAGGCCGCTGGTCTGGGGATAGCCCTGGGTTTCGGCAGTATAGGCGACGGACTTGTTTTTCAAATCGATCACCTGGATGCTATGGCCGGAATAGGCGGCGAATTGACCGCTGCCTGCAACACCCACATAGGCTCTGCCGTTGTAAACAGAAGGAGAGGATGTGGAATTGCCGCCAAG
>JAFOBK010000146.1 GCA_017381835.1 Oscillospiraceae bacterium
AAAACTGTCCGGTTGACACTTATCTGTCAACCGGACTATATTTTTCACTCGAACAACGCCAAGGTCCCGCATAAAATTTAAATTGCTGCACGTCGCTTTACAAATACTTTGAAATAGTTTTACCTTTCGTTGGTTTCAGATTTTACAATTTCCTGCTATCCTAATGCTGTGGTTATTCCATGAATCATTAGAAAGGTGACTTTTATGAAAAACACAAAACGCATGATTTCTGCGGCTATGGCTCTGGTGCTCTGTCTGATGCTGATGCCCGCAGGTATTGTAAGTGCCGCTGAAGTACAGACTGGCGGCTATGAGAACGGAAACGGCCTGGATCTGAATAAGATCGGTTCCTATATTTCCGGTATTTCCAACCCCGACGGCGGTGTTGCCGAGATCGTATCCTACGATGCGGTAGAAAACAAAGCCTGGGTGGTTAACGGTGCCACCGGTATGCTGGACATTCTGGATCTGAACAATATGGAGAGTGGTGCAATCTCCGCAACCTCTCTGGATATCAAGGCTCTGGCCGCAGAGGTAAATCCCGGATTCTTCTACGGTGATATGACTTCCGTGTCTGTCTGTGCGGATCTGAGGCTTGTGGCTGTTGCTTTGCAGGCAGAGGATTATGATGCAACTGGCTATGTTGGTATTTTGAATACCGATGGCGAAATGCTTGCCATGATCGAAGCTGGCTTCCAGCCTGACATGGTGACATTCACCCCTGACGGCACCAAAATTCTGGTAGCCAATGAGGGTGAACCTCGGAACGGCTATGGCGAGGACATTACCGATCCCGCCGGTTCTGTTACAATCATTTGGCTGAACTCTGAAGATCCCGCTTCCAGCAGTCACAAGAACATTGGCTTTGAGGAGTTTGATGAGAAGCGTGAGGAACTGGTCGCAAGCGGCATTATGCTGACCAAGGGCAATCTGCCCTCTGCGGATCTGGAGCCTGAATACATTGCCTGCGACAACGATACCGCCTATATTACCCTCCAGGAGGCCAATGCTGTGGCCATTCTGGATCTGGTCAGCGGTACCTACCGCGGTGTGTACAGCCTGGGCTATCAGAATCTGAGCCTGGAAGAAAACGCACTGGATCTGATTGAGGACGGTTCTTATATTACCAATACCTATCCCGATGCTGTGGCTGCCTATATGCCTGATGGCATCTCCCTGTACAGTCTTAACGATGTTGCCTATTTGGTCACCGCCAACGAAGGCGATGCCCGGGAATGGGGTGACGTGGATGCAGACACTAAGTTCTGCAACGAGATCAAGGAAACGCTGATTGCGGCGGATGGTACGGAAGCCGAAAAGGTCCGCGTCATTGATCCGGAAGTGACCGATGGCCTGCCTGAGGGCAAAGCTGTGCTGTTCAGCAGCCGCTCTTTCTCTATCTTCCGCGTGGATGAAAATGGCCTGACGCAGGTGTTTGACAGCGGCAAGGACTTCGAGGAGCTTTCAAACAAGTACATCCTTGGATATTTCAACTGTTCCAACGATGACAATGAATATGACAGCCGTTCTCCTAAGAAGGGTCCTGAGCCTGAGAGTGTCACCGTCGGCACTGTCGGTAATGACCTCTATGCCTTTATCGCACTGGAACGTATCGGTGGCATCATGGCCTACAAGATCGATGTAGAGGGTGAGACGGCATCCTTTGTCAACTACATCAATACCCGTGACTTCTCTGAAGATCCCAGCGAGGCAGAGCCGCACCTGACCTCTGATGTGGCTCCTGAGGGCCTGTGCTTTATCCCTGAAAGCGGCACTTTGCTGGCTGCTTTTGAGGTCAGCGGCACCGTCAGCGCATACAGTGTAGGCAACACCGGGACTTTCGAACCAGAACCCACTGTCCCTGAAACAACTGCTTCCGAAGTGACAGAGCCCACCGTGAGCGATACCGTGGAAGCTGTGGAACCTACCAATCCATGGATGGTTATCCTTGCGGTAATTGTAGTTGCGGTTGTTGCTGTTGTATTTGTTCTGACTAGGAAAAAGTAAAAACAATCCGGTTGACACTTATATGTCAACCGGATTTTACATTTTCATTGAAAAATATACATACATTTTACAGTGGCTGTCTTTTGGATTTTACAATTTGTTTTTACAATATAGGTGTATCCCAAAGCAAAGGAGTTGAAACCATGATCTGGTGCGTCGATCACGATGCGCAGCGGAGAAACCTGGAAATACACGCATTGCGCTGTGTGGGGATGGATGCGAAAGGTTATGATAGCGCCGATTCCTTTTGGAAAGACCTTCAAAATGAATGCCCGGAGCTGATCATGATGAATGCTGCATTACCGGGGGTAGATCCCCTTGCGTTGATCAAACGGATTCGCATGTCCAGCGTGGCAGGTTCGATTCCGGTTATCATGCAGGCGCAAAGCTCCAATGAACTGGATGTGATTCGCTGTCTGGACTCCGGTGCGGATGACTGTCTGGGAAATCCCTTCGGTATGATGGAAATGGTATCCCGGGTCAAAGCGGTTCTCAGACGGGTACAGCGGGCACCCATTGAG
>JAFOBK010000147.1 GCA_017381835.1 Oscillospiraceae bacterium
ACACGCCGGGGATCTGCTTGATATCATGAAGTACCTTGGTCAGCTCTTCCGTGGAGGAAACACCGATTCTTGCGATATAGTCAAAGTCACCGGTGATGTAAAAACACTCCATGACCGACTCGTGGGCGCACATCTGCCGGTTAAATTCCTGATTATACTTCGGATGCTCCAGGCGGATGGAGATCATTGCCTGCACATTCACACCCGCCTGACGCTCATCAATCACCGCGGTGTAGCCCCGAATCAAGCCGGAGGCTTCCATTTTCTTCATTCGCTCGATCACCGCGGAAACGGACAGGTTGACCTGCTGGCTGATTTGGGAGGCATTCATGCGGGCATCCCTGGTCAGGCACTTCAAAATATTCGCATCAATTCGATCCATAGGGTTTCCTTTCCATACAGAAATCCTTTTCTGTATTATAACAGTATTTTCGTTATTTTATCAATATTCTTTCGTATTTTCAATAATTCTTTTGGTATTTTTTATAATATCGAAAAATATTACTGTATATCGAGGTTTGCTTTTTGTTTTGCGAAATTTTACCGCAATTGCACAAAAAATATCCTATTTTTTGCCTTTTATGCAGATATTCTTTTTGACATTCAGGATGAATCCTGCTATAATGCATCTATCTTTTATTTTCAATAAGAGAGAAAGGAAATGAAATTATGGAAAATCGCGAACGTTTGGGATCCCGTCTGGGATTCATCCTGCTCAGTGCAGGTTGTGCCATCGGCTGCGGTAATGTCTGGAAGTTCCCCTGGATGGCCGGCCAGTACGGCGGCGGTGCATTTGTTTTGATCTATGCACTGTGCCTGATTCTGCTGGGTCTGCCTGTTATGACCATGGAGTTCTCCCTGGGCCGCGCTGCACAGGCTTCTCCCGTCAAGATGTATCAGAAGCTGCAGAAGCCCGGCCAGAAGTGGCATATCCACGGTTACCTGGCTCTGTTTGGCAACATCTGCCTGATGAGCTTCTACACCGTCGTTGCCGGCTGGATTCTGTACTACTTCTACCAGTTTGTTACCGGCAATACCGCTGACCTGGGCTTTGTTAACATGATCACCAACCCCGGTGTGAATGTGACCTTCATGCTGATCGTTGTGGTCATCGGCTTTGTTATTCTGTGCTTCAACCTCCAGGGCGGCCTGGAGCGGGTCACCAAGTACATGATGGTGGCTCTGCTGGGTCTGATGATCATTCTGGCTGTGAACAGCGCCACTTTGAACGGTGCCGCTGAAGGCCTGAAGTTCTATCTGCTGCCCGACCTGACCAAGGTAACTCCCAATGTTATCGTCGGCGCTATGAACCAGGCATTCTTCACCCTGAGCCTGGGTATCGGTTCTATGGCTATCTTCGGCAGCTATCTGGATAAGGATCGCTCCCTGATGGGCGAGTCTGTGAATATCATCATTCTGGACACCTTCGTAGCAGTTATGGCTGGTCTCATTATCTTCCCCGCATGCTTCACCTACGATCTGGAAGTCGGCGCAGGCCCCGGTCTGCTGTTCGATACCATGGCTACCGTCTTCAACAACATGAACGGCGGCCGTCTGTGGGGCAGCATCTTCTTCCTGTTCATGGTCTTCGCTTCCATGTCCACTGTTCTGGCTGTTTTCGAAAACATCCTGGCATGTGTCCGTGAGCTGTTCGGCTGGAACCGTCCCAAGGGCTGCCTGGTCTGCGGCATCTTTATTGCCATCACTTCCATGACCACCGCTCTGGGTTACAGCCTGTGGCCCTTCCAGCCCTTCGCTGAAGGCACTGCATGGCTGGATCTGTGGGACTTCCTGGTTTCCTACAACCTGCTGCCTCTGGGTTCTCTGGTATTCGTTATCTTCTGCTGCAACAAGCGTTACGGCTGGGGCTGGGAGAATTTCCTGGCAGAGGCCAATACCGGCAAGGGTCTGAAGGTCAAGAACTGGATGAAGCCCATCTTCTGCTATGTTGTTCCCGTGGCTGTTATTGTTATTTACATCATGGGTCTGATCAGCTTCCCCTGGAAGTAATTCAAAAATGCAACAAACCTCCCCGAGAAATCTCGGGGAGGTTCTTTTTTATGGATCAGTCCGTGTCTTTGGAAATTGCGTAGTAAATGCAGGTGTGGGTTACACCGCGGTATTCGATCTCGTCGGTGTAGTCCTGCTTTGTCATGCCGCACTTTTCCATAACCCGCATACTGGCAGGATTTATTTCAAAAGCACCGGCCACAACCGTTTCCAAGCCGTGGTTAAACAGCCAGGAGATGGCGCCCTGAAAGGCTTCCGTGGCATAGCCCCGGTTGTAATATTCCGGGATATAGGCATAACCCATCTCCACCTGACCGTCTTTGCGTTCCACATCGTTCATCATGCCGATAAACTGACCTTCCAGATAAACACCGGCCACATACCGGCTTTCATCCTTTGACAGTTCCACCAGTCTCCGAAAAAGAGGCTCTGCCTCAGTGCGGTTCTGATATTTGGGAAACATGTAGGTCTTGCCCACTGTCTCATTGGTCACAAGATCCAGCACCGCTTCTTTATCTTCCAAAGAAATCGGCTTGATCTCCAATCTGCAGGTTCTAAATCTCATAGTTTTCTCCTTCCGTTAATGCTTCCAGCAGAGCCAGCATATTCTCCTCAGGTGTATCCTTCGGAACTTCGCAGCCGGGCGCAATAAAATTATGATTGATGGCGCTGAGCTTCTTACACCTGCACACTTCCCTTTTCACCATCTCGGGCGTTCCCTGGTACATGATTTCTACGGGGTTAAAATTGCCGCAGATGGATGTACCCTTCGGCAAGACACCCGCTGCCTGCTCCATGTCCACCATATGGTCGCAATCCACCATATCCGCACCGGTTTGGGCCACCAGATGCATCACGGGGCTGATATTGCCGCAGATATGCAGTTTTACCGGAATGCCCATTTCGTGGATTGCCCGGATCAGACGCTGCTGATAGGGCAGGACAAATTCCTCATAGAGACTGGGTCCTACCAAAGAAGCCGCCGAATCGCCGATTCCCATGATATGGGCACCGGCTTCGATCTGCGCCCTGGCAAAGAGGATCGCCTGCCTGGTGCAGATGTCCAGCAAGTTGTGCATTGCCTCCGGCTCATCCAGCAGATTGATGAATACCTGCTGCATGTCCATCAGATCACAGCACTCTGCCAGCGGGCCTTCCACCCAGCCTACCACAGCCACATCGTTGCCTGCCCGCTGCCGCATCAGGCGCACAGCCTCCACGGTGTCGTTCATACGCTGTCCCAAAGAGGGGTCGATCACTTTCAGACTGTCAATGTCCTCCAGGCTCTGCAGTCGCATGGCAGATGCATAGGGTACTCCCTCCTCGGGAAAGATCACCCGGGTTCCGAAGCCTTCTGCCTCCCGCATGGAGTCAGAGATGGCGCAGACCATATCGATCCCGTACTTCTCATGGCAAAGGAAGGCCGCATCTGCCAGGAGCTGGTAGTCCCTGCAGCAATCGGAATAGGAAACACCCAGCTCTTTGGCAGCAAACAGCATCACAATACTTAAATTCGGGATTCTGTCCACCGGTTTTCCCGCCAGCCGGTTCATCACACGCTCATAACTGTTCATAGACTTTTCTCCTGGAATGAATTCAATATACATTATGCCAAATTTTTCTCTGTTTTTCCACGAAAAGTCGCCATACAAGATGGACAAAAATCAGCTGCATTTTTTGTGGAGTTCACAAGTTTTTCTCTTCCGGGAAATATGGTATGATTTAAGAAAAAGGAGGAATCGTCATGGAAAATAATTTAGAAAAATATGCCCGCCAGCAGCTTCTGTTCACAAAGATTCTGTGCGGAATTTTCGCTTTGGTACTGGTTTGCATTCTGGTGCTGACTGTTGCCATATCCGGTGCCGCAAAGCAGCTTGTGGCAGTGATTGCGCCTTTGGAAGATGCGGTCGGTCAGGTGGAAGATGTAGCTGCCCAGGTCAATAATATGACCGGCCAGGCAGAAATCATTATGGACAATATGGAAACTGTGACCCAGACTTTGGCTGACGCGGATCTGGGCGGCATGGTGGAAAATGTGAACACGCTGACCACCGACAGCCAGAGCGCTGTGACAGAAGCCATTGAAAAGCTGGATGCCATTGACATTGACACCCTGAACAAGGCCATTCGGGATCTGTCTGACGTGGTGGAACCGCTGGCAAAAGTCTCTCATTTTTTTGGGTGATATACCTGACAAAGCTATAAAAAGCGGTATTTTTTAATACCGCTTTTTTCTTTTTCCATGTCACAAATACATTTGTTTTGTCCCACACTTCCAATGCATGGAAATGTACAAATTCAGGAAGATAATTTGGTTATTATTATTCAATTTCCATCCACAGGAATCCTTGCAAAAAACACTTTAAAATGATAAAATATTTGAAAATGAGTTGCTATGGTTATGCACCCTTTCAATGCTGATCCCGCTTCTCATTTTTCCCCATACGAAAAATCTTCAAATGGGTATTATGTGAGAAAGGAGGAAACAATCATGACAAAAGACAATCTGAAGTACAGTGCGTATATTCAGATCCTGGAAGAAGAACTGGTTCCCGCAATGGGCTGTACCGAGCCGATCGCATTGGCTTACTGCGCAGCTAAGGCAAGAGAAGTTCTGGGCGCAATGCCTGAAAAGGTGGTCATTGGTGCCAGCGGCAGCATTATTAAGAATGTTAAGAGTGTTATCGTTCCCAATACCAACCATATGAAGGGTATTCCCGCAGCTGCTGTTGCCGGCATTGTTGGCGGTGACGCTTCTAAGGAACTGGAGGTTATTGCTCAGGTTTCTCCCGAGAAGATCGCTCAAATGCGTACTTTCCTGGAGAGCACCCCTGTTACCGTCGAACACGTAGATAACGGTCTGACCTTTGAGATCGTCGTTACTCTCTTCAAGGGTGAGGACTATGCAAAGGTAAGAATCGTCAACTACCACACCAACATCGTTCTCATCGAGAAAAACGGTGAGAAGCTCTACGAAGTTGTTGTTGACGGCGAGGGTGAATCCGGTCTGACTGACCGCTCTATTCTGAACATTGCCGAGATCTATGACTTTGCTGAGTCTGTAGATGTAGAAGATGTTAAGAAAATTCTGGCCAGACAGATTGCATACAATACCGCTATCGCACAGGAAGGTCTGCGTGGTAACTACGGCTCCAACATCGGCAGTATCCTGCTGGAAACCTACGGTGATGCAAGCGTAATGATCCGCGCTAAGGCTATGGCTGCTGCAGGTTCCGATGCCAGAATGAACGGCTGCGAAATGCCCGTTATCATCAACTCCGGCTCCGGCAACCAGGGCATGACCACTTCCCTGCCTGTAATCGAGTACGCCAAGGAACTGAAGGTTAGCGAGGAAAAGCTCTTAAGAGCATTGGCACTTGCCAACTTAGTCACGATCCACCAGAAGACCAGTATTGGTCGTCTGTCCGCATTCTGCGGTGCTGTCAGCGCCGGTGCCGGTGCTGGTGCAGGTATTGCTTACCTGCGGGGCGCAGATGTGGAAGGCGTTTCTCACACGGTCGCAAATGCCATTGCGACCACAGGTGGCATCGTTTGTGATGGCGCAAAGGCTTCCTGTGCTTCCAAGATCGCTTCCGCTGTTGAAGCCGGTATCTTAGGCTACAACATGCATTTGAGCGGTAATGACTTTGAAGCAGATGACGGTCTGGTGGGTGAAACCCCCGAGCACACCATCGCAAATATCGGTCGTCTGGGCAAACAGGGTATGAAGGAAACCAACGAAGAGATCATTAAGATCATGGTTGGCGAATAAAATAACCTGCGAGCCAAATTATTTATTGGGATTGTCAGTATATAACTGACAGAGAGGAGAAATTTCCATGAAGAAAATTTTAACCAGTCTGCCCGCTAAGCTGCTGCTGGGCATCATCGTCGGTATCGTGATCGGCCTGATCGTTCCCGAAGGCGTTCTGAAGGTTCTGGTTCCCATCAAGAACATTATGGGCCAGCTGATCAACTTCATCGTTCCCCTGATCGTTATCGGCTTCATCGCTCCCTCCATCACCAAGCTGGGTGGCAATGCTACCAAGCTGCTGGGCGTTGCTCTGATCATTGCTTACGTTTCCTCCGTTCTGGCTGCTCTGCTGTCCATGAGCGCTGGCTACGTTCTGATCCCCGTTATGAACAACGCTTCCGAGGCTGCTGCTCTGAAGGAGCTGCCCGCTGATATCTTCGCACTGGGCATCCCCCAGATCATGCCTGTCATGTCCGCACTGGTCTTCTCCGTGCTGATCGGCCTGGCTGCTGTCTGGACCAAGGCTAAGACCATCACTGCCGTCCTGCAGGAGTTCCAGAAGATCGTTCTGGATCTGGTTGCCAAGATCGTTATCCCCATCCTGCCCTTCTTCATCTGCCTGACC
>JAFOBK010000148.1 GCA_017381835.1 Oscillospiraceae bacterium
CCAGCTTCTCTGTGATGGCTTTCGGCTTTCTGCCGGCACCGGGACGAGAGCCGCCACGATTTGTTCCATCCTTGGACATGGTATCACCTCCTTTTTGATTCCTCAGATTTTTACTTTTGAATTCGCCGTTTTTTAGCGTGAAAGCCCTAGGCCGTTGTCCGCTTTAATAGCTGTAGAGATTTATACCCCCCCACCCCCCTCCCCGGGGGTCAGTCGAGCGATTCGTGTCCTCTCATGTCATACACAAAACCACAGCTGGGACAACTCTGCCAGAAAATAGGATCGTGGCTATTGTCAAAGCGAGGTTCCATCTGGTGGTTACACTTAGGACAGGGTTTCTTTGGAACCACCAGACTGCGATCGCAGAAACGCATCTTGCCGTCAACATCTACATCTACTAACACGATGCGTTCCCCGGATATGCTGGGAGCAATGACCCAAAAGAAGCTGTGTCCATCGCCCTGCTGATCAAAACAAGGCCTCTCAAAATCAGATTTGCGGCTGGCAAGCACTGCATAATCCCCAGTAACGGGGACAAAACTTTGGATTACCATTTCACATCACCACCCTTCATCATAGCTTGTACATGGGAATCCCCAGTATCTACGGCATCAACGCTGGTGTCCAATCGGTAGCCGCAGCCAAGGCAATCCTGCCAAGAGGTGGGTTTGTGGTTGACATCGTATTTGGGGAACATCTTCCGTCCGCAGATGGGACAGTCGATCTTCTCCACCACCAAGCAGCGCTCGCAGACTTCGTAGCGGCCCGTCTCATCCAGTTCGACAAGGACGATTTCGTCAGGGTGTTCATCACCGCCATCCAGGACAGCCCAGAAAAATTGGCGATCATCCAGCTTGCGATCGTAGCAGAGTTCGTGATAATGCTCTTTACGTGTTGCCAGAACGGCATAGTTGTTGTTGACCGTAGTCATGCTTTTGAACTTCATTTTGAAGTCCTCCTTTCGTTTAATGAAAATGGTTTGTTTGGATTTTTGTCCTTTTTGTCCTTTGTCCCATAAGGATAAGAGATAGTAAAAATATAGAAATATATATTCGTTAAACTACTGTTTTCTATATATACCCGCGTAAGAGTATGTACCTCTACCTTAGAGGACGCGTGACAAAAAGGACAAAAGTCTGTTTATGCTGACTTTTGGTAAAGCCAGGGGTTGACGAGATAAATGGGATTTGACGGCCTGCCCTTGATGGGAACTTGCTCGCCGTCCTTTAATGCCAGGTAACCCAGATCCGTTAGGTGGTTCAATACCACCTGCGCAGCGTCTGCGGTCTTGAAGCTGCGGCACAGACGCATAAGATCCCGGCGGTTAAATTCCAGCAGACCGGTCTTGAGAATAGCATCCAGCGCATACTGGCTTTGCTTGACCAAGGCATCTGCGCCCATAAGGGTGTAGGCGGCACGAGCGTGTTCTGTGAAGTATCTGCCGATGGCAATCGCACCGGCCATTGCTTCTTTTGATACCCAGGTGGATTCCGGGATGTCCAAGAAGTCCGCACACTTGGCATTGGTGGCTCGGCACAGCAAGCCGGAGATCCGGAGAACTGCACCTGCAAGCTTACCTGCCCAGTCCGGCATATCGGAGAACTCGTTTTTTAGCTTGTTTTCCACCTCGCCGGAGAACGCTTCCAGTAGCTTGTCTGCTTCCGGGGTTAGGCAGATCAATTCCGGTATCTGCGGTGTGCCTTCATCCAGCAGATTGCGAATGGTCAGGTCATAGCACCGGGCAATTTCATCCGGGATCGGCTGGGTGCGATACTTGCGCTCACCGACTTTGGAATGGGGCATGCAGTACATAAATCTTGCGGTTAGACCTCTGCCACGGAACGTGCCGTTGCTCATCATACCGGACAGTACATTGGGTTGTACGGCCAATAGCACCGTCAGCGCCGGGTTCATGATGCTTTCACTGTTTCTGCCGATACGATCCACACGAATGGTGTCACCGCTGTGTCCCTTTAGAAATACATCGATGTTGACATTCTTGGTGTAAATACCGGACAGCATATCGAAGATGCCGCCTTCCGCAGATACGATGGCTGCTGTGCCCTTGTTCTCCGATAGCACCGAGGTCAATTTTTCTGTGGTCACATCGTCCACATACAGCCGCATGGGCATTACCTCCCGGAAATTGGCTAACTGCATGGAGATATCCTGCAGATCCTCCATTTGCGCTTTGCCTTTGAGAACCATTTCTTCCAAGTTGCGCTGTTGCTTTTCCAGCATTCGCTTCTCCAGCTTGCTACGCTCAATGGCACCGGAGTGCTGTTGATTGTATGCCGCCTCAAACTGCTGCACGGCACGAATCATATGACCGATAACTGCAGACTTTCGTTCTGAAGGCTCCGCCACAATTACCGTGAAAAGATTCAGCGGTTCGATCCAATCGTCCTTACCCTTGATTCGGTATTTGCCTTGCTGGCAGAGTGCCAGCACAGCCAAAGCAGCGGTAGCCGCCATATCCACCGGGGTCTGCGTGGTCTCCGCTACCGCCAGGACATAGTCCCGGATTGCTGGGGGAAATGCATCCACCGGAAATTCTGGAAGCGTGTGCTGGGTGAAGGGAATCGGCGGCTCCCACTTGATTTCTGGAGGTGCGTTATATTCCTCCGGAGGCACATAGTCCGGTTGCTTTTTTACCTTCCCCCGGTAGAACTTGAGGGCGCTGTTCCAGATCTGTTGCAGTTCTTCTCGTTCCAGCGGAGGGTGGCACTTTTCTGCTTCCTCCCGGAACTTCTTCCCGGCTTCCTTGGTGTCGCCCCAGCGCCTGAGGATCTTCCCAGCTGCATGGGAGAGAGTGCTGTTTCGGCTGCCCTCCGGGATCGTTTCCTCCATAACGGCAAAAG
>JAFOBK010000017.1 GCA_017381835.1 Oscillospiraceae bacterium
ATTTTCCCGCATACCGAACTGCCGCCTGACGGCGGACGGGATGTCGAGGACGCCATCCCCTACAGGTGAATCATCCTGGTCCGCTCGTCTAAATGGTCAGGACATAGCCCTTTCAAGGCTGCAACACCGGTTCGAATCCGGTGCGGATCACCAGCATGATACGGTACTCAAGCGGTTCAAGAGGACAGTCTGCAAAACTGTTAATCGCCGGTTCGAATCCGGCCCGTATCTCCATATGGTCCCTTCGTCTAATCGGTCAGGACGCCAGCCCCTCAAGCTGGAAATACGGGTTCGAGTCCCGTAGGGATCACCAATTCGTCAGACATATTGGATTTACTCAATTCTTGCCCAATCATACACTTCCGAAGAAAGTGTAAAACCAAGTCGGAAATAAAAGTCCTGGTTGGAAATGACAACAGCACGTTTCGCACCGAGTACATTTGCACGGGTACATGCCTCGTAAACAACCGCCTTCGCCAGCCCCTGCCTTCTGTGCTCAGGGACAGTTGCAACGGGTTCAACATAGGCGGTGCTGCCCGTCGAGTACCACAAACCACAGTGCGCGCAATACTCGTTATTGGTGATCGCAAAGGCTTTCAGGTCTTCATTCACATGAGGGATGCGTTTCAGAAATTCGTCATCCCATCTTTCGGGGATCCCCTCGTTGTCAAAACCCTTATGGATCACCAATTGATATTGCCACGGGTCTGCAGCATATCCCTGCGGACTCATAACATACCCATCAGGCATGCAATAATCCAACGGCTTTGACAAATCCAGCGACAGAATGCAGGCACATCGATCCTTCTTCTCAAAACCTTTTTTCTGCAGGAGCTGACAAAGAACCGTATCTTTGGCGTTCACCTTAATAACCGCTCTGTCACCTTCTGCTTCGAGGATCGTATCAACCATGCGTTCAAGCAGCACCTTGTCCAGGCTTGTGTGGATCAGGTATACGCGGTCATCATAGCTTGTGTCATAAGTAGCCAAGCCCACGACAGCACCATTTTCGTCCTTGAACATAACGATGCTGGTCAGCTGATCCTCGTCAAGATAGCTATGCGCATGCATCCATTCGAAACGGCCCCAATGAAAATGCTCGTTGTATTCCAGTTTTTCTGCCTCCAGAAGGAACCGGTGAATACGTTCATACTGTTCATTGAATCGCTGGCAGTTTTTATACCGCTCTATCGTGTATTTCATTTTCAAATCACCTCGTCAACTGCACGTTTATGGAACCGATTATAGCACAGCCCAAAATTCGCTTCAACAAATGCCGTATATGCCGGAAACACGGGTTCGAGTCCCGTAGGGATCACCATACAGTTCGACTAATTGGAGTTTTATAGTATTACAACAGCTTTATCTCATTGGCAATCATAGCCACGGTTTTTGCGTTGGTATCAATCTTAATGGTATTGAGTGCTTGATACATCGGTATTCTTGCTATGCTTCTCTCAATTACATCTTCAGAACGAATACCTCTTTCTACATCCATTGCCAATCTTTCACACAGAGTCTTTTCATCCGCTGCAAGCGAGATGCATTTTACCTCACAGTTCTGTGTATCCAGCTTCTCAAGTATGGAATCGATAATACTCTGCTCGTGCATCACCCAACAAAAAATGATATTCTCGTATGCAGAACACTTCAGAAAATTATTGAGTAAGTAACAAATATTATTCGTCACCATTGCTTTTGTTTCCTCGGTTACTTGGAACGGACTTGCATCCCAACACCAATCTCCGTCAAGAAATACGCTATTCGGTAAATCCCGTTTGAGCTGTTGGCACACAGTTGTTTTTCCGACTCCCATAGTACCACCAATCATATATAAAGTTTTCATCATCCACACCTACAAATTGGAATTTTGCAACATCATTTCAGCCCGCACAGCCTATACAATTCTTCAATGCACGGGGACTTATACGCAATATACTTCTCTATATTGTCGGGGAATAACTGTGCTGCTTTCTCCTTGACTGCACTGTACTTTTTTACTGCTTCCGGGTTGGTTGCGAGGAAATCTCTGAACGTAATATGACGATACAGCTCTTCGGACTGCTCTGGACACACATACAAATGGTGCTGCTGCAAATGAGGTTTATTCGAGTATTTGAATGCCTCCCGATCCTTGATCCCAAGATTGCCCTCGTGAACATAACCGATCGCTTCCAATCTGCGAACAACAGCATCAAACACTGCGTAATCCTTGATGATTACATCAATGTCAATGATCGGTTTGGCAGACATTCCCTCCACTGATGTGCTTCCAACGTGTTCAATCCCGATCATCAAATCGCCGATGGCACCTTCAATTTCCCTCTTGATTTCTTCAAAATCAGATTTCCATATTCTGTTATACGGGAGAACAACAACCTTTTTGGTTCGCATTTCGGATCACCACCAAGTTTCAGTATTCTGAGCTGATTATAGCACGAGCGAAACCGCTCTTCAACATATTCCGTATATACGGGCCAGTCGCCTAGCGGCTATGGCAGCGGACTGTAAATCCGCCGGTTTTCCTTCGTTGGTCAGCTTGCTGACCGATCCAAATGCGACAGTCCGGTGGACTGTCGCTTGCCGCCAGCTTGATGGCGGCAACACATCTATTTTCGCAAAGCGAAAATGCAAATCGATCCACCTGGCCCACCAGAAAAAATCCGCTTGCAAGACAAGCGGATTTTTTCAATGAAATTTGCCCTTGCGGGCAAGTGAAATATTTCACTTTATCGCTCTATGCAGTAATACCGGAAATTCCCCTCTTCCCGGATCAGCCGGAAGCCCACCTTTTCCAGAACATGCTGGCTCCGGGTGTTGGTAATCAGAGCATCGGCGTAGAGGACTGGGATATCCAGTTCCTTGAACACATATTGGATCGCCAGCTGTTCCGCTCTTGTGCCGAAGCCACGGTCTTTGTATTGCGCATTCCGCATGGCAAGCCCCATGGTGGCGCATTGGCCCGGTTCGATGTTTTTGATGACCAGCTCGCCCACCATCTCCTGACCGTGCATGATGGCAAAGGTCTTGCGCTTCAGATCACACTGCCGCTGGATGTACCGCTCCACAGTCTTCACATCGTAGGTGTAGGCGGTGTACGCCCCCGGATCCAGATACAGATCCGGGTCGTTCTGGTATTCTTTGAAATACGCATGGTACATTTCCACCGTCATGGGCTGTAACCAAACTTCACGATCCATGCATTTCTTCGTCCTCCTCAATGGTCAATCCAATCTGTCAGCATTCGCACATAGCATTCCGGGTGGTTGATGCTCAAATCGCCGTGGCGCTGCTCCGGCAGAAGCCCCATGCTGCTCCCCGGAATGGTGCGGTTCAGCATCGCCGCAGAATCCCGGATGTTTTTCTGCTCCCGTGCGCCTGCCAAGATTTTTACCTTTGCCCTGATTTGGGACAGCCCCGGCTTGATGGTGTACAGACTGTTGGCTTTCAGAAAGGCGATCATGTCGGCCTTGCTGATGCGGCGGGTATCCCGGAAG
>JAFOBK010000149.1 GCA_017381835.1 Oscillospiraceae bacterium
ATCGATGGCAAGCCTCTCCCTCAATCGGGGGAGAAGGTCTACATATTGCTCCACAAACCCAGAGGCTATGTTACTACGCTTTCCGATGAAAAGGGACGGAAGAATGCAGCGCAGCTGGTAGCAGATTGCGGTGTGCGGGTTTATCCAATTGGCAGACTGGACATGGATTCAGAGGGTCTTTTGCTGTTTACCAATGACGGTGATTTTGCAAACCTTCTCATGCATCCCCGTCATGAGATTGATAAGACATATAATGTTACCGTTACCGGGTATTCTTATGAAGGTCTTGAAAAACTGAAGCTTCCGGTAACATTAGATGGATACACCATTCGGCCTCCGATGGTACAAGTGATTCGAAGACCTGCCGCACCCGGCGAAAAGGCGGTACTTAAGGTAACAATTCACGAAGGTAGAAACCGTCAGGTGAGAAGGATGTGTGCTTTGGCGGGTATGGATGTGACACGACTCATCCGTATCCAGGAAGGTGCGTTAAGCATTGGAGATCTGCCGTCCGGAAAGTGGAGATATTTAACACCTGCTGAGGTGGATGAATTGCGAAAATGATGCAATTTCTTGCAATTCATCTTGCAAAAATGCAAAATTTTTGATAGTATATCAAAAAAGTATTTGCTGGAGGTTGCCATGAAAGAGGATATTTTGGCGGTTTTGGAGGAGAAAGGTCCGACCTTCTCCAAAGGTCAGCGCAGAATTGCAGGATATATCAACGAATCCTATGATAAGGCTGCATTTATGACTGCCAGCCGTCTGGGCAAGACTGTCGGTGTTTCGGAGTCTACAGTTGTCCGTTTTGCCGTTGAACTGGGTTTTGACGGCTACCCTGAAATGCAGAAAGCAATGCAGGAAATGGTCATGAATCGGCTCACATCTGTGCAGCGTATTGAGGTTGCCAATGACCGGATCGGCAATCAGGATATTTTAACAAAGGTTTTGCAGGCAGATGCGGATAAACTCCGTCAAACCTCTGAAACCATCTCACGGGACAGTTTTCAGTGTGCGGTAGATGCAATTCTGAAAGCACGGCGAATCTATTTGTTAGGTGTCCGTTCTGCTGCGCCCCTGGCTAATTTTGCAGGATATTATATGAACTATATGTTTGAGGATATCCGTGTGATCACAGTTTCCGGTGCCGGTGAAATGTTTGAGAATTTGGTAGGTATCACACCCGATGATGTGGTAATTGCTTTCAGCTTCCCAAGATATTCTTCTGCAACGCTGAAGGCAGCCCAGTATTGCCGTGGTGTGGGAGCAACAGTGATCGGTATTACCAACTCCCATTTGTCGCCCCTGGCAGCCAATAGTGACTTCGTCTTGTTGGCAAAGAGTGATATGGTTTCTTTGGTTGACTCTTTGGTAGCGCCTTTGAGTGTTGTGAATGCGCTTTTGGTGGCACTTGCATCGGCCCGCGAAAAGGAAGTACAGAATAGCCTGGGTACACTTGAGCGGGTTTGGGAAGAGTATAATATTTACGAGAAACGGGTGGATTAACCTTTGAATTATGATGGTATTATAATCGGTGGAGGCCCTGCGGGAATGCTTGCTTCCATTGTTGCAGCGCAGCAGGGGGATAATGTTCTTTTATTTGAGCGCAATGACAGACTCGGAAAGAAGCTTTTGATTACCGGTAAAGGTAGATGTAATGTGACCAATGCATGCTCTGCCCAGGAAGTATTGCAGAATATTCCCAGAAACAGCCGCTTTCTCTATAGCGCCATGGAGAACTATCCACCTTCTAGGATTATGGAATTTTTTGAATCTCATGGCTGCAAACTGAAAGTTGAGCGCGGAAACAGAGTATTTCCTGTAACGGATAAATCATCCTCTGTATTGGAATGCCTGCGAAATGTGATGCACCGGAGCGGTGTCCAAATCAGAAATGATCGTGTGCAGGAAATCCTTCGGGATGAAAATGGTGTGATAGGTGTAAAGACCGGTAGGGAAGTGGTCAAGGCCAAATGGGTGATCCTGGCAACCGGCGGTGTTTCTTATCCCACAACCGGATCTACCGGCGATGGTTATGAAATGGCACGGAAATTGGGTCATACGATTATTGAGCCAGAGGGATCATTGGTACCGTTGGAATGTGCCGGCAGCGATTGCCAGGATATGCAGGGACTTAGCCTGCGAAATGTAGGAGTCAAGCTGTTGAACGCAAAGAATAAAGTTCTATATAAGGATTTTGGCGAATTGCTCTTTACGCATTTTGGTATTTCCGGTCCTACTGTTCTCAGTTCCAGTGCCCATCTGAAGGGGGATTATTGCCGGCTGGTGATTGACCTGAAGCCTGCTTTGGATGAAGGAAAGCTCAATGATCGGATTCTGCGGGATTTAGAGCAGTATAAGAATCGTTCCATGGAGAATGCATTGACAGATCTACTTCCCCGATCTATGATTCCAGTAGTACTGAGACGTACTGGAATTCCGGCGGATCTGCAGGCAAATTCTCTTACAAAGCAGCAGCGGCGGAGTTTGGTTGACCTGTTGAAGAACTTTTCTTTGGATATTACCGGAAAGAGGCCTGTTGCGGAAGCAATCATTACCAGCGGTGGTGTGAAAACTTCTGAGATTGACCCCAAGACGATGGAATCCAAGAAAGTGCCCGGCCTCTATTTCGCCGGTGAAATTATTGATTGCGATGCCTATACCGGAGGCTTTAATCTTCAGATTGCCTGGGCTACGGCATATGTTGCAGCCAGCGCTGATAAACATTTACATTGACAAAAATGCCATAATGTAATAAAATAAAAAACGGTATTGCGACAAGCAAACTCAATAGGAGGTAGAGATAATGTACGAGAAGTTAGTTTCTTACGCTGCAAAGCAGCTCGAACTGAACCCCGAGGATATTACTCCTGAAAGCACCTTTGAGAGCCTGGGCATCGATTCTCTCGACATCGTTGAGATGATCATGGACCTGGAGTCCGATCTGGGTGTTGAACTGGAAATCGAAGATCAGAAGATCGGCACTTTCCAGGAACTGGCTGACTTTATCGAGTCTAAGCTGAACTAAGAATCAAATAGCCTTGTTATTGGCAGACCGGCTTATAACAAGGTCGCACTAGTCGGGGAGTTAGCGGTGCCCTATAATCTGCAATCCGCTATAGCAGGGATGAATTCCTACACCCGGGTAAGTTTGGATACCGTCTGCTCTACGTAAGCGGTGTTGAGAAAATGGTCCTGCGCAACGGGATCCCGTGAACCATGTCAGGTGGGGAACCAAGCAGCATTAAGCGGATCTTCTCGTGTGCCGCGGGATTGCCGTTTTTGAGCTGGCTGCGTGGATACCGGGTATTCAGCTTGCACAAATGTAGGTGTGCGATCTTGTTATGAGCCGGTCTATTATTTTGGAGGTTTCTTATGTATCAGGCGCTGTATCGAAAATATCGCCCCCAGACATTTGATGATGTTGTGGGCCAAATGGCAGTGACCCAGACGTTGAAGACACAGATTCAGTCCGGGAAGCTTAGCCATGCCTATTTGTTCACCGGATCCCGGGGTACAGGTAAGACAACCAGCGCCAAGATTCTTGCCAAGGCTGTTAACTGTGAGAATCCGCAAGGTGGCAACCCCTGCAATTGCTGCAGAGCCTGTGTTGCTATTGACTCCGGTTCCTGCATGGATGTGCTGGAAATTGACGCTGCATCCAATAACGGCGTAGACAATGTGCGCGACCTTCGTGATGATGCCATTTATACCCCTTCTCAGGTGAAAATGCGTGTCTATATTATTGACGAAGTGCATATGCTGTCTATTTCTGCATTTAATGCGCTACTCAAGATTATTGAAGAACCTCCCGAGCATCTGCTCTTTATTCTGGCAACTACGGAACTGCATAAAGTTCCCGCAACGATTTTGTCACGCTGTCAGCGTTTCTCCTTCCGCCGTATCAGCCAGGAGGATATTGCGTCCCGACTGCAGTATGTGGCATATCAGGAAAAGATTGATCTGGATGATTCCGCTGCCCGTGTATTGGCAAGACTTGCTGACGGCGCTATGCGCGATGGCCTGAGCCTTTTGGATCAGTGTGCTTCTGCTACGGTTGGGGAATTAAATGCGGATCGCGTGTATTCCTGCTTGGGTATTGCTGGCATTATGGAATGCGGCAAACTAATGGGATATATCGCAGACCATGACACCGGAAACGCGTTGGCTCTTGTGGATCGTTTCTATGCCGAAGGCAAGGATATGGGCGCGCTTTTGGATGAACTTGCATGTTTGACCCGTGATTTCATGGTTTTGAAAACGGCCCCCAGAGAAGGCATCAGTATGCTCTCCGGTGTTGCTCCGGATGAGGAGGTCTTGCATCTGTCCAAGAAGTTTTCTGCCGGTGAACTGGCCAGAATGATGGGTGTCATCCAGCAGACCGCTGCAGGCTTTACAAGAAGTACCAGCAGAAGAATGGATGCGGAACTTTGTATTGTAAATCTCTGTCAGCCGGAGTTGTCGTTGGATGCTGAAGCTGTGAATTCCAGAATTACCCGGCTTGAGGAAATGATTAAGAGCGGAAGCTTTACAACCGCACCCATGAGAGCGGATATAGACGATGACGAACGTCCTCCTATGCCGGATGATGCGGATGTACCTCCGGAACCGGGCGAACCGATTATTGAAAGAATTCCGGATCAGGCACCCGACGGATTTTGGGTGGATATGGTTTCTGAAATTCGTTCCGAATTGAAACCCCCGGCATCCGGTTTCTTTGTAACCACACCCAACGCACCGGTAGAAGGTGTATTGCGGGATAATCGACTGGAATTGGTATGCAGCGCCGGTTTTATTGTTGATGTTTTAAACAAGCCGGAGATTTTGGAAATGATCTCAAGAAAAGCATCGGCAAAACTTGGCAAACCCATTCGCGCAGTGGCTGTTGACAGAACGAAAATGAATACAAAGTCCAAGCAGATGGAGCAATTGCTCCGTTTCGGCAAAGAACACTCTGATATTATTAAGATCAAATAACTTTTAAGGAGATACTTGTTATGGCAAAAGGTGGTTTCCGGGGTATGCCCGGTGGTATGAATCAGGCTGCAATGATGAAGCAGGCTCAGAAGATGCAGCAGGAAATGCTGCGTATGCAGCAGGAGATGGAGAGCAAGACCTATACTGCAGCTGCCGGCGGCGGTATGGTAAAGGCTACTGTGAATGGCAAGCATGAGGTTGTTGATTTGGTGATCAATCCTGAGGCTGTCGATCCTGATGATGTTGAAATGCTGCAGGATATGGTCATTGCTGCAGTGAATGAGGCAATGCGTACTGCGGATGCTGAATCTGCCAACAATATGTCCCGTTTGACCGGCGGCCTGAATCTGGGCGGCCTGTTCTAAGGAGGAAATATGCATTATTTCCCTGCGGCATTGCAGGACCTGGCTGACCAGTTTGCAAGACTTCCCGGTATTGGCGGTAAGACGGCACAAAGACTGGCTTTCCATGTTTTGGGCCTGCCTCTTGCAGACGCTCAGAGTTTTGCCGATGCCATTATGGAGGCTAAGCGGACGGTTCATACATGTCCGATTTGTCAGAACCTAACGGATCGTGACATTTGCCCGATTTGCGATGATGATATGCGGGATCATTCTCTGATTTGTGTTGTTGCTGAGCCGAAAGATGTGATTGCTATGGAACGCAGCAGGGAATTTTCCGGTGTTTACCATGTGCTTCACGGTGTCATTTCTCCTCTGAACCATGTGACGCAAGATGATATTCGTATCAGAGAACTGCTGCAGCGGGTTGCCCAGGGTGATGTCCGTGAGATCATTATGGCAACAAACCCTGATACAGAGGGCGAGGCCACTGCTATGTATATCTCCAGACTTCTGCGTCCTATGGAAGTTAAGGTTACAAGACTTGCTTACGGTGTACCCGTTGGCAGTCAGCTGGAATATGCGGATGAGGTGACCCTCTCCAGAGCGCTGGAAGGCAGACAAGAAATCTAAAAAAGAAAACGGCACAACTTAGGTTGTGCCGTTTATTATTTAAATCTTTTCTTTTGCTTCCTTCAGCGCGGTAGCCAGCTGATCAGGGCAGGAGGTGGGCTTCATGCCGCAGTGGATGCCCTCTACGCGCTTGATGACCTCATCAACATCCATACCTTCTACCAGTCTGCCGATACCCTGCAGGTTGCCGTTGCAGCCGCCCAGGTACTGGACATTGTGTACCTTGCCATCTTCGATTTCAAAGAAAATTCTCTGGGAACAAGTTCCCTTAGTCTTGTATTCAAACTGCATAATTCTTTTCCTTTCTATATTACACAATAATATCAACGAGTTTCGCATCTACCAACTGAACGAGTCCGTCAGGTGGGATGAGCATTTGGTGACCGCGCTCTCCGGCAGAAACAGCAATTTCTTCAAATAGCAGGCATACCTCATCGATGAAGGTTGGGTATTTCTTCTTCATCCCCACAGGGCTACAGCCTCCACGGATATACCCGGTTGTGGGAAGTAGTTCTTTTACCGGCAGCATTTCAATGCTTTTGTCGCCAGCGGCTCTGGCTGCTTTCTTTAAATCAAGTTCGCAGCAGACCGGAATACAGAACACCATAATGCCGCGTTTCGGTCCTCTGGCAACCAGTGTTTTAAAAACCTGTTCAGGAGGAAAGCCAATGGCTTCTGCGGCATGGTTGCCGTTCAAATCCTTTTCGTCAAATTCATAGAATTCTTCGCGGCAGGGAATACCTGCCTGCTGCACCAAGCGGACAGCGTTTGTCTTGGAAGCCATAAAAATCACCTGGGTTATTATACGATAAGATTTCTTATCTTGCAAGAGGAATTATCCCCGAAAATGTGGGTAAGCTACAGAAAAAAGGGGGAGATTATATGGATGAAATGAAAGAAAAGGACGAATTGAGCAAGGAGCAGAATCAAATTCTGGAGTTTGGTTCTCAGCTAAGTAAAAACAGTAAAAGTAATATCTACACCTTGACGATCATCGGTCAAGTGGAGGGGCACCAGGTGTTACCTGATAATGTTAAGACAACAAAATATGAACATGTATTACCTTTGCTTGCCGGTATTGAGGAAAGTGAAGAAATTGATGGATTGCTGCTTCTGCTCAACACAGTTGGCGGGGATATTGAAGCTGGACTTGCTATCGCAGAGATGATTGCCGGAATGAAGAAACCTTCCGTTTCTCTGGTTTTGGGTGGTGGACATTCCATTGGTATTCCGCTGGCTGTTTGCACAAATAAATCCTTTATCACACCCACAGCCAGCATGACCGTTCACCCGGTACGCATGACCGGTCTTGTTGTTGGTGCACCTCAGACATTTCGCTATTTTCACAGAATTCAGGATCAAATCGCAGATTTTGTCACAACCAATTCCAATATTACCCGCAAACAGTTTGAAGGATATATGATGGCAACGGGGGAGATGGCTACGGATGTTGGTACAATTCTATACGGTAAAGAAGCGGTTTCTTCGGGACTCATTGATGAACTTGGCGGCCTTAGCGATGCGCTGGAAGTACTTCACGAACTGATTAATAGCGCCAAGGAAAAGACGAATAGGGAAAAGTAAAATATAATACTGGAAATTTTCCCTGAGATATGATATTATAAAGTGTAAACTTATGGAAAGGAGACGGGATGATGAATTTTTTTGAAAGTATCATCTATGGCATTGTGTCTGGTTTGACGGAAATTTTTCCCGTCTCATCCCAGGCAAATCAAATGGTTATGCGTCAGATTTTTGGCGTTGCCCAAAAGGAACCGATTCGCGACCTTTTGGTACATATTGCTGTTTTAGCAGCTATTCTATTATCATGCCGCGGTCTGTTTGCGAAGATTCGTAGAGAGCAGGTATTGGCTCACAGAATGCGCCGGAATCCCAGCCAGATTCGTGCGCTCAAAGGTGTCTATGACATGCGCCTTGTTCGCTCTGCTGCTCCCATTCTGCTGATTGGTTTGCTTGCCAATCTGTTCTTTAAGGATTTTTACCAGAAGCGGACTTTGTTTGCTTTTGTTCTGCTGATTAATGGTGCACTTACTTTGGTTCCTACCTACATGCACCAGGGCAACAAGGATGCCAGAGTCATGACAAGTTTGGATGGCATCCTGATTGGATTTGCCGCCGCCTGCTCTGCGGTTCCCGGTATTTCCAGAAACGGTGCTATTATGTTCATGACCCTGATTCGTGAAGCCGATAAACAAAATGGCGTGATTTGGGCACTGATGCTGTCTGTCCCTGCTATGGTAGTTTTAGCATTGCTGGACATAATCGCTATTTTTACTGTTGGTGTAGGCTCGGTAACCCTTTTAATTCTGGCGGGTTATTTGGTTTCTGCGCTGTTTGCCTTTATCGGCGCCTTCATTGGTGTTTCTTTCATCAGAATGCTGATTAGCAGATCCGATTATTCCGTATTTGCTTACTATGATTTTGGACTGGCACTGCTTTCCTTTGTGCTGTATCTGATTGCGTAAGGAGGAAGTTTATGGCGAATAATAAGAAAAAGACCCAGGCGGAAAAGACTGCTTCTGCAGCAAAAGCTAAGAACAGCAAGTCAGGCAGCAATAAGGAAACTGTAAAGAATCAGCAGACTCCTGAGAGCAAGATTCCTGTTCGGCTGATTTCTTCTGTTGTTTTACTGGCATTGGCAGTTCTCTTTACTATTGTTCTGTTTGCGAGTGAAGGTGCATTGCTGAAGGTCTTGGAAAGTATCATTCTCGGCTTTATCGGCCGTACCGGCTTGGTTGTTTCGATTCCTGTTTTTCTTTATTTGTTCTTTATTCATGCATTCAGCGGAAAAAGACCCATCAAATTCCGTACGGTATGTTTGCTGATTTTTATTTTTCTGTGTGGCTGCTTGTCCCACTTAAATGATGTTCCCGATCAGCTGCCGAAGTTCTTTCCGCTGATTTCCGGTCTCTATAAAGACGGTGTCAGCGGTTTGACCGGCGGTGTGTTCTGTGGCCTGGCAGCTGTTGGAATTCACTGGCTCTGCGGCCCGATCCTTTCTTATTTAATTCTCATTCTCGCAGCCATTGTGATGCTGCTGGGTGGTATGGGCATTACTGTCTCCGGCCTTGTTAAGGCGTATCGGGAGCGGCCCCGTGCAGATTGGGAAGATGAGGATGAAGAGATTCCTGAAGAGCCTTCTGCCGCTGTTGTTAATCATTTTGCTAATAAGCGCATTGAGCATTTAGAGCAGAAGCGCCAGCGTGAAGCTGAGCGTGCTGCACTTGCGCAGGCTGAAGCAGAGCGCATGGCGCTGGAAACTGCCTCACAGCCCAAAACAAAGGCTGAGGATATCATGATCCAGATTGGTCGGGATGTAGAAGATCCCGTTGCAGCTTCCGGTAGCAAAGCCGAAGTGGATGTGGAAGATGAGATCCTTCCCATTATCGTAAAAAAAGATGAGGAGGCAATAGAACCCATTGTTGTTGAGCCTCTTGTAATGCCTCCCTTTGCACAGAGAGAGCCTGTTGTGATCCCAAAACCTGCCACAGAAATGATGGTTGATGCTTCTGCTGCCCCGAAAAAGGAGAGCGGAAAGCGGCCAAAGCGTGCGCATCAGGAGGCAGAGGAAACTGCAGCCCAGGTTGCTGCAGAAATCGAGCAGGGTCAGGCTGAGAAAAAGTCGGAGTACTGTTATCCTCCCATTGATCTTCTGAAGCTGCCCGGCAATGGCATCACCGACGGCACTGCAGAAATGCGGGAAAATACCCGCCGTCTTAATGAAGCCTTGGCAAGTTTTAAGATTGATGCTCATATTATTAATGTAACCCGGGGTCCCAGTGTGACCCGTTACGAAGTGGAACTGGCCAAGGGAGTCCGCTTAAGCAAGCTGACAACTGCTGCGGATGATCTTGCTTTGAACCTTGGTGCTACCGGCGTGCGTATTGCTCCAATTCCGGACCGTGTTTCTGTGGTCGGCATTGAAGTTCCTAACCGTGCGGTTAATACGGTTTCTCTGCGTGAAGTTATTGACTCCAACGAATTTGGTGGCGCAAAGTCCAAATCCTCTTTTGCAGTTGGTAAGGATATCGGTGGCAAGTGCATCGTTGGCAATATCGCAAAGCTTCCCCATATGCTGATTGCCGGTACTACCGGTTCGGGTAAGTCTGTTTGTATGAACTCTATCATTATCTCCTTGCTCTATAAGGCAAGTCCTGATGATGTAAAGCTGATCATGGTTGACCCCAAGATGGTGGAACTGGGTATTTACAACGGCATTCCCCATCTTTTGATCCCCGTTGTTACGGATCCTAAGAAAGCAGCCGGCTCTTTGCAGTGGGCAGTTACGGAAATGCTGCGCCGCTATAAGGCAATGTCTGACGCAGGCGTCCGCGATCTGGAGTCTTATAACAGCATTGTTGAGAATGAAGAGGAAGGCAAGCGCCTGCCTCAGGTGGTTGTGATCATTGATGAGCTGGCTGACCTGATGCTGGTTGCGGCAAAAGAGGTGGAAGAATCCATTTGCCGCATTGCACAGATGGGGCGTGCGGCCGGTATTCACTTGATTATTGCTACACAGCGACCTTCTGCTGATGTTATCACCGGTCTGATGAAGGCAAATATTCCTTCCCGTATTGCATTTGCTGTTGCGTCTGCAATGGAGTCCCGGATTATCCTGGATACACAGGGCGCTGAAAAGCTGGTTGGCAAGGGTGACATGCTCTATGCACCCATTGGCTGCGGAAAACCGAAGCGCGTACAGGGCTGCTTTGTCAGTGATCCGGAGGTGGAAGCTGTTGCAAGCTATGTGAAGACAAACTTTGCTACGGACTACGATCAGGATGTGATGCAGGAGATCGAGCGCAAAGCAGAACAGACCGGCAACAGTAAGCCTGCTGCAGTATCTGAACCGGAACCTACCGGTGATGAGATGTATCAGGATGAAATGCTGCCTGCTGCCGTGGATGTAATTTTGGAAACAAAGCAGGCATCTGTTTCTATGCTTCAGCGCAGATTGAAGCTGGGTTATGCCCGCGCTGCAAGAATCGTGGATGAGATGGAAGAAAAGGGGATTGTTGGTCCTTTCCAGGGCAGCAAACCCAGAGAAATTCTGATTACACAAGAGCAGTGGGAGACAATGCGCTCCGGAAGCGTGGATCAGATGGAATTTGATGATCTTTCCATGGATGACATGGAAGAATCGGAAGATTTCTAAGTAAGCATATCGGAGAAATCCGTTTGCAATAAATATGCATCGCATCCGGACGTCCGGAGCGACAGCAAGGAGGATTTATTATGAATAAGACGAAGACTATGGTTGGAGTCGGACTGTTTACAGCAATTGTTGTTGTACTTCAGTTTTTGGGCGGTGGAATCCGGTTTGGTATTTTTTCCATTTCTTTGGTTCTGTTGCCTATCGTTGTAGGTTCTGCCATTTACGGATGGCAGGCAGGTGCATGGTTAGGATGCGCATTTGGTATTACGGTGCTTTTGTCCGGTGATGCCAATGCATTTATGATCGTGGATCCCTTGGCTACAGTACTGGTTGTTTTGGTGAAAGGTACGCTCTGCGGCCTTATTGCCGGTCTTGTGTACAAGCTTTGCGCGAAAGTCAATAGAGTACTTGCTGTGGTTGCAGCCGGTATTGCCTGCCCGGTAGTAAACACCGGTGTGTTTCTTTTGGGCTGCCAGTTTTTCTTCCTGCCTACGATTTCTGAATGGGCAGCGATGTATGGCTATGAGAATGCCGGTACCTACATGATTTTAGGCTTGGCAGGTATTAACTTCCTGATCGAGCTTGGTACTAATATTGTTTTGGCACCTGTTATTACACAGCTCATTAGAATGGGCAGAAAATAATAGAAACATTAAAAAAGCTGACAGCAAACGCTGTCAGCTTTTTTCTTTGCATATTTCCTGCATGTCCACATAAGGTTAAGCAGGAGTGATGCAAATGAAATGTGCTTGGCAGGCATACTTACAAATATTGCCGCTTTGGATGCGCAAAAAAGTGGATAACCTGGGTCGTGATTCCTTGCAGGAATTACGACTACGTGTGGATAGACCTCCGGAACTGGTATTGGGCGGATGTAACCAATACTTAGAAAGAAACGTGGATCCGGATGATCTGCGGTATTGCATGAATGCTGCTTCCCAATATTCCCCCTGGGCATCTGCTTCTGTTTCGAAAGGCTTTATTACAGCCCCTGGCGGACACCGGATCGGTATTTGCGGCGATGCAGCAATTATTGGAGATAAAATCAGCACAATTTCTGCGGTATCGTCTTTGTGCATCCGTGTTGCGAGAGATTTCCCTGGGATAGCCTTAAAGGCATCAATGCTATCGGGATCTATACTTGTGATCGGAAGTCCCGGTACTGGTAAGACAACACTCCTTCGGGATCTAGCCAGGCAGAAATCGAATCTGGGATGTGGCGCCGTTGCTGTGGTGGACGAGCGACGAGAACTGTTTCCATCATCTGATGGCACATTCTGTTTTTCGGTAGGGAAGGGAACGGATGTTCTCTCAGGCGCAGGGAAAGCAGCAGGAATTGATATGCTGATCAGGACGATGAATCCACGCTGGCTTGTGATGGATGAAATTACAGCACCGGAGGACTGTATGGCATTACTCCATGCAGGGTGGTGCGGAGTTTCAATATTAGCATCAGCACATGGAGAAAATCTAGATGATTTCAGGACAAGACCGGTATACAAGCCACTGGTTGAAGGCCGGTTATTTTCCTATTGCATTGTTATGCAGGCGGACAAGACTTGGAGACTGGAAAGGATGAACGAATGCAGATAAGACTGTTTGGTGCGCTATGTATTGTTGTCGGAGGCGGTGGATTTGGCTTTTTGATGGCAAGCAACCATAAGAAAACCATTCACATGCTGAAGGAATTGATATCTATCTTGGAAATTATGGAGTGTGAACTCAAATACCGATGCACACCCCTGCCGCAGCTGTGTCGATATGCAGTGCGTAATAGGTACACTTTGATTGGAAATCTATTCTCACAGTTGGCAGATGAGCTGGATTCGCAGATTTCTCCGGATACCGAACGATGCATGGCAGCTGTTTTGGAAAGAAACAGCAATTTAGATAAGCATCTACAGAAAATCCTTGAAGAGCTAGGTATGAACATTGGAAGATTTAATCTTGACGGACAATTACGGGGATTAGAGTACACAAAGGCGACTTGTTATCACCATCTGAAGGAACTAGAACATAACAAGGATCATCGGCTTCGGAGCTACCAAACGCTCGGATTATGTGCCGGAACAGCCCTTGCGATTCTGTTAATTTGAATATGGAAATTGATTTAATTTTTAAAATAGCAGCGATTGGCATCATTGTTTCCATTCTGAATCAGGTGTTATCACGCTCTGGCAGAGAGGAGCAGGCGACCATGACAACACTAACAGGTCTTGTGGTGGTATTGATGATTGTGGCAGAGAAAATAGCAGAATTATTTGACCTTGTAAAGGTGTTGTTTGGGCTTTGATAGAGATTTTCCTAAAGGTGTCTGCCGGTGTCTTAATCACGGCCATTCTAAGCCTTGTTATATCCGGCCGGAGCAAAGATATATCCCTTCTGTTGTCGATCTTTGTTTGTTGTATTTCTCTTTTAGCTGTTGCTTCTTATCTGAAACCAGTCTTGGATTTCGCGCAAAAACTGGTCGCCATTGGCAATTTGGACGATGGATACCTGCAATTACTTTGTAAGGTGGTGGGAATAGGGCTGATTTCTCATGTATCTGTGCTGATCTGTCAGGATTCCGGAAACCAAACCCTTGCAAAAGTACTGCAAATTGTGACGACTATGGTACTTCTTTGCATGTGTGTGCCACTTTTGGAGGAAATACTAATGTTAGTTCAGAAGATTCTAGGTGAGCTATGAAGCGAGGAGTAATTGTATTAGCAGTGATTTTCTTGCTGGCGATTCCTGCTCATGGGATGGATTTCGCTGCACCGGAGGCACCTGAAGAAGCATTGGAATATCTGCCGGAAGATACTGAGAATTTCGGGAAAGGACTGTGGCATATTATTAGATCCGGAATTGCTGCAGTAAAACCGGAAATAGCAGAAGCCTCCGGGGTGTGTATCTGCTTGATTACAGCATCACTCATGACCGGAGTCTTGATTGAAATAGCAGGGAATGTAAAGCCTACGGTGGAGCTTACGGCATGTACCATCACAGCGATTATTTTGTTTCAGCCCATGAATTCACTCATCAACCTGGGCGCGGAAACTGTTCGGGAAGTATGTCAATATGGAGAACTTCTGCTTCCGGTCATGACCGGCGCTATGGCAGCCCAGGGCGGTGTTGCGAAATCGGGCGCACTGTACGCTGCCACAGCAGCCTTTAATGCAGTTCTTTCGGGCGCTATTTCCTCCTTGCTCATACCTTTAGTCTATATATTTTTGGCTTTAGCCATAGCGGGAAATCTGTTTCCTCAAGCACTATTAAAGGAAATACTGAAAATCATGAAATCACTGATTACCTGGCTGCTAAAAACGATTCTTTATGTTTTTACAGGTTATATCAGTATTACCGGTGTGGTTGGCGGTGCAACAGATGCCACAGTCCTGAAAGCAACAAAACTAACGATTTCAGGGATGGTTCCACTGGTGGGAAATATTCTCTCAGATGCATCCGAAGCTGTGCTTGTCAGTGCGGGGCTTATGAAGAATGCGGCCGGGATTTATGGCCTACTAACTGTAACGGCAATATGGATCGGACCGTTTCTGAAAATTGGGATTCAGTACATGATACTGAAAACGGCAGCAGGGATCTGCGGTATTTTCGGAACCAAGAGAATGTCAGAACTGATTAATGACTTTTCCGGTGCTATGGGACTGATGCTGGCAATGACCGGTGCCGTTAGCATGATTTTTGTAATCAGCACGATATGCTTTTTGAAGGGAGTGAATTGATGGAGCTGTTACGGCAGTATGCCCTGTCGGTTATCTCGATAGTTATACTTGGCGGTATTGTCAGCTTGTTCTTTCATGGCAGCTCTCATGAATCAACTGTAAAACTGATTGTAGGGCTTATGGTAACAGTTACGGTTGTGAGTCCTCTTTTGGAAAATCGAAAGCTTTCTATTGAAGATTATTTGAGAAACATCTCTGTTGATGCAGATCATGCCGTTCATTATGGCGAGGGAGTTGCCGGTGAAGCAGAAGCAGCATACATAAAAGATACAATGGAATCATATATCAGTAGCAAAGGAAAGGAATTGGGCATGGAGATATCTGCAGAAATAACGTTGTCGGATGCAGCAGTAAAGGCTCCTGAGAAAGTGGTCATTTCGGGGAAATTTACACCCTACACAAAGAAGCGCCTGGGAGATACCATTCATTCGGAGCTTGCAATATCAGAGGAAAGGCAAATATGGATTTCAAGGAATTGAAAAAACGCATATCAGACTGGACGGCGAAATATAAATATGTATGGATCGTGCTCTTTGCTGGTATGATACTTATGATGTTACCTGAGAAGGTGCCTGAGAAACTACCAGATGATGAAATACCAACTGGGAATATGCAGGAAGAATGCAGCATGGAAGATAGGCTGCAGGAGATCTTGAGCTGCATTCAGAGCGCGGGAAAGGTAAAGGTTATGCTGTCAATCAGTCAAAGTGAAAAAACGATCTATCAGACCGACAGCACCTATTCTCAAAGTGATGATCACGCAGATTCCAGAACGCAGACAATTTTAATTACTGATAACCAGCGAAATGAAACCGGCCTTGTGCATCAAAAGCATTCGCCGGTGTATCAAGGGGCGATTGTATTGGCGGAGGGTGCGGATCTTGCATCGGTAAAACTGGCCATTGTGGATGCAGTCAGTGATATCACAGGTCTTGGTGCCGATAAAATTTCTGTGCTCAAAATGAAATAACAGGAGGTTAATTATGAAAATATGGAAGAAGAACCTTGTGGCAGCAGCATTGCTTGTAACTGTATGTGTAGGCATTTATGCGAACTGGTCTTATACACAAGATCAGAAGACAGCGGATCTGACGGATACATTACATGAAGATAAGCTTCTTTCGGAGGATACGCTGGTGATGGCAGGGGATGAAACGGCAGTGGAGATAGCAGATACGGCAAATGATTATTTCTCAGCAGTTCGCTTGTCACGGCAGGAAGCCAGGGACAGCGCTGTAACTATGCTGCAGGAAGCCATGGCATATACAGATGATGAAAATCAGAAAGAGGCTTCAGGTGATACACTGGAAGGGATTGTACAGACAGCTTTATGCGAAGCTCAGATAGAAAGTCTTGTAATAGCGAAAGGTTACGCTGACTGTGTTGCCTATATCGGTGATGACGGGATCAGCATTGCGGTAGCTGCACCTGAAGGTGGGTTACAGCAGGCAGATGTTGCTGTGATTGCAGATATTGTAATAACGCAATCTGATTATTCCATGGATGAAATCCATGTTGTAGAAGTTTTATAATAATACCCCCAAGGGAGAAATCCTTTGGGGGTATTCCTTTAACAGCGCAAGAAAACAGTTGTATTTTTGCAAATTAAGTGGTATAATACTCAAAAGTATGCCAAACAAGAGTGTTTGGAGATAATTTAGGAGGTCTATCCATGGCAGAAAATAAGCAGTATGTTACACAGACCCAGGAGAATGGCTCTGTTTTGATTTCTGAGGATGTTTTGATTACTATTGTCACCCATGCAATCGAAGAGGTTGAGGGTGTTGTTGGTTTGAACGCAAAGCCCGGTGCGGATATTGTTGAATTGATCGGCAAGAAAGGCTGGGGTAAGGGCCTGAAGATCACCATTGATGAGGAAGATGCCATTGCGGTTGATTGCAATATCACCGTGGCGTATGGCCAGAGTGTTGTTTCTGTAGCCGGCGCAGTTCAGACTTCTGTTACCAATGCGTTGGAGTCTATGGCAGGTGTAAAGATTACCGCCGTAAATGTGAATGTCTGCGGCATTGTCCGCCAGTAAGGGGTCAGCTATGACAAGAGGAAACGCCAGAGAACTGGCAGTACATCTGATTTATGCCCGCGATTTTACGGGCGAAGAACCTGAGAAGGTTGTTGCAAACCGCCTGGATAAGGAATACTATTCCAATCTTGCTGATGAAAATCAGGTATATACCGACCGTCCCAGCAAGGCGCAGGTTGCATATTTGGATAATGTGGTCAGCGGTGTTGCGAATCGTGCTGATGAACTCAACGAAATGATTCGGAAGTATGCCATCGGCTGGGATATCAGCCGTATTTCCAAGCTGACACGGACGATTATGCAGCTGGCTATTTTTGAAATTCTCTATGTAGATGATGTGCCTACCGGCGTTGCAATTTCTGAGGCCGTCCGTATTGCCAAAATGTATGACGGTGATGATACCGGTGCGTTTGTAAACGGTATCCTGGGCGCATTTGCAAGAGATTTGACTGCAGAGGTAAAGTAAATGAGTGTCATTGGCTTTGATACAAGCAATTACACCACATCTATTGCCTGGTTTAACGGTACTGATGGTGTGAATTGCTCTAAGCTCCTTCCTGTTAAAGCAGGAGAGCTGGGTCTTCGCCAAAGTGATGCTGTATTCCACCACACAAAGAGCCTGCTGGAGCTATCCGGCAGGCTGTTTTCCAATATTGAGCCAGGTAGAATCACAGCGGTTGGCGTCAGTACCCGGCCCAGAGCGGTTGATGGCAGTTATATGCCGTGCTTTATGGTGGGATATTCTCATGCGAAGCTTTTGGCAGACGCCTATGGTGTTCCGTTGGTGGAATGCTCTCATCAGCAGGGCCATGTGGCAGCTTCTCTGTGGAGTGCAGGCCGTCTGGATCTGATGGATACTCCTCATTTGGCATGGCATCTGTCCGGTGGTACTACGGAGCTTCTTTTGGTGGAGCCCGACGGAAAGAATGTAAAGTGCACCAAGATTGGCGGTACAACAGACATTTCAGCAGGTCAGCTGATTGACAGAACCGGTCAGCTCCTGGGGAAGCCTTTCCCTGCGGGAAAGCATATTGATGCTTTGAGCAGAGAGGCTTCTAATAAGGACCTTTTTAAGGTGAAATGTCCCGGAATGGAGTTTTCTCTTTCCGGTGTTCAGAATAAGGTCAACGCATATTTTGTAAGTTGTCAAAATGCAGCGGAAACCGCCGGTTATGCGCTGCGCTGCGTTTGCCATGCGGTGTATACTGCTACAAAAAATGCAATGGCGACATATCCCGGATTACCGGTTGTATTTTCCGGAGGAGTGGCATCCAACGGGATGCTCCGTGAGAAAATTGCGCCTCTAAACCCTGTTTTTGCAAAACCTGAATTTTCTACTGATAATGCTATGGGCGTAGCTGTTCTGGCATATCGAATGATGGAGGGATAATCGTGGCCCAGCAAGTGCTGTCCATTACGCAGATAAATGAATATATCCGCTCGATGATGGATTCTGATGCACTTCTGGCAGGTTTGGCTGTCCGTGGTGAGATCAGTAACTA
>JAFOBK010000150.1 GCA_017381835.1 Oscillospiraceae bacterium
AATGACCCTTGACCGTTCAGTTAACCACTCTGACGATCAAGGGTCATTTCATGAAGTTGTTGGGTTCCGTCATTTGCGTAACCTCTCTTTCTGCGGTCTATATGGCTTTCTTCTGCTGAAATGCTTCCGTATGGCATTTTCATATGTTTGACTTCTCAATTTCTATATGAACGGAAGATTTTTGAAAGCCTTTAAAAAGAAGAGTTCTTCTTTGTGCCTTTATATTACCACCACATTTTGCAATTTTCAAGACGCAATATTGCATAAACTCACAAAACAGAACTTGTTCAACCTGTAAAAATCGTCAAAAGTGACAAATAACCGATTGACAAACTGCAAAGGGCAGAGTTATAATGACAGCAAATGGGGCACTTTGATAAGTGCCCCATTTTTTATTATTTTGCTCTGGCATAACTGGTGTTGGGCTGAGGCGCGCTGCCGTTTCGGCTGAGAAGCTCCGTTACAGTCAGGAACTCATAATCGCCCTCCAGCATTTCTTCCATGGCCAGGATGGCACCGTCCACGGTGGAACCGTAGAGATCGTGCATCAGTACAATGGCACCGTCGCTGGCATTTACTACAGAGGCATAGACCTTGTAGCTGTTACGGTGATCCCAGTCCCGGGTATCGACCGACCACATAATGTGAGGAAGATCAATGCAGTCCAGCACCCGCTGGTTGTAGTTACCGCCGGGGGTGCGCCAAAGGGTAAATTCCGCACCGGTCAACTCCCGCAGCAGTTCATTGGATTTTTCAAAGTCGGAGAGAATCTGGGCATCAGACAGGCCGGTCTGCATTTTGTGGGCATAGGAGTGATAGCCCATTTCGTGGCCGTCTTTCACAGCCTGCTGCACAGTGCCGCTGAATTCCTTGATCCGGTTGCCCACCAGGAAGAAGGTGACCGGAATGTTGTTTTCTCTCAAAAAGTCCAGCAGCTCCCGGGTGTACTTGCTGGGGCCGTCGTCAAAGGTCAGCGCCACCTGCTTCAGATCGCAGACCTTCACTTTGCACTTAACGGATTTTCCCGCTTCCTTGTCGGTGACGGTGATGGTAACGGTGCCGTCCTTAAGACCGGTGACCATACCCAAGGCGTCTACCTTGGCAATGGAAGTGTCGCTGCTTTTCCAGGTTAGCTGGTTCGTGGTGTTGAAGGTGAGGTATTCTGCCAGATTTCTGGTACCGCCGTCATGCTTGACTTTCACAAAATCCTTGTGGAATACACCGTTGCGGTGGAGGGTTACGGTTTTGGTCTGCAGCTGATTGCCGTCTTTGTCGGTAATCACGCAGTAGACCTGACGGCCGTCAGACTTCTCATTCATGGTCACCTTGTAGGTTGCCTTTGTGACGGAGGACTTGGAGAAGCTCTGCTGGCCAGCATTCTTTATATACCACTGATAGGAAAGACTGTCACCCTCGGCAACCACAGAGCTGGAAACTTTGTCGCCGGAGAACGCATAGCCGTCAGCAGGCTGCTGCGTGATCATAATGGGAGCGGGGAGGCTCAGAGTAACGGTGTCAGATACTGCCTGGTTTCCCCAATGGTCGGTAATGACACAGTAGACCTGACGGTCGATGGCCTTCTTGCTCATGGTAATTGCGTATTTGTTGCCGTCAACAGAGGACAGATAGAACTTGCTCTGGCCGGCATTTTTTAAGTACCACTGATACTGGAGGTCTTCGCCCTGGGCAATGACAGAGGTAACGGCCCGCATGCCGGTTTCTACATAGCTGTTGGCAGGCTGGGAAAGAATCTTCAGCGGAACGGGGATCTTCATGGTGACCGTGTTGGTGGTGACGGTATTACCGTGCTGATCGGTAATGACGCAGTAAGCTTGCCGGCCGGAGGATTTGGCGCTCATGGTGAAGGAGTAGGCCTTCTTGGTTACAGAGGACTTTACGAAGTCCGCAGAACCGGCAGTCTTTACATACCACTGATACTGCAGTCCATCACCCTGGGCGGTGACGGTGGTTTTTGCAACTTCGCCTTCGGAAACATAGGCATTTTGGGGCTGATTTGTGATGGTTAATGTCTGTGCGGCGTTGGTACTGACGGGAATTGCGGTCAGAAACAATATCAAACACAGAAGCAGCGCGATGATTCTTTTGCTCACGGCCAGTTCCTCCTGTAAAAGTAACTTTTTGTAATTTTAATCATACTAAGAATCGACAAAAAAAGCAAGAGAAATCCGGGGCAGTCCAAAGAAAAAAGCCGCCTGACCGAAACCGGTCAGACGGCGGTATATTACTGCATTTCCATTTTCTTTTTCCACTTGCCGATGCTGAACACGATGATGGAGATCACCATGCCAAGCGTCCAGGAGATCATGAGAGAGCTGAACAGGGCAATGGGCTGACCGTGGGGGAATTCGGGAGTACGGGTCAGATAGGCAAGACCGTAAGCCACCGGCACACGGATGAGAATGGTGGAGATCATGGACACCCACATGGGGGTGGTGGTGTCGCCGGCACCGCGCATAACACCGCCCAGCACCTGGGTGACGCTGATGCAGATGTAACCCACAGCCATCAGCCGGATCATCCGGTTGGCCAGGTCAAGCAGCGCAGCAGTATCTGTGAACAAAGAGAAGAGATGGCGGCCGAAGAGCAGCAGGACACCGGTAATGGCGCCGGAGCAGATCAGACCGATGAGGGTACCCTGCTTTACACCCTTGTGAACCCGGTCGAATTTGCCGGCACCTACATTCTGGCCGGTGTAGACGCTCATAGCCTGGCCGAAGGTCATGTTGGGCAGCATGGCGAAACCGTCCACACGCATAACGATGACATTGCAGGCAACGACCATTTCACCCATCTGGTTGGTCAGATTCATAACCACCATACCGGCAGAGGCCATGATGGCCTGGGTAATACCGGAGGGAAGACCCAGGGTCAGAATCCGCTTGGCAACATCGGAATGCAGCTTGGTGTATTTTACACGCATGTCAAAAATATCGGACATGGTCCGCAGCTTCAGATAGCAAAGCACACCGGAGATAGCCTGGGCAATAGCAGTTGCCAGAGCAACACCTGCAACACCCATATTCTTAACCAGCAGCAGGTCAAGACCTACATTGAGAGCGGCGGATACCAGCAGGAAACCCAGGGCGGTAACAGAGTCGCCCAGACCTCTTAAGATACCGGAGAGCATATTGTAGAAGAAGAAACCCACGATGCCGAAGAAGTAGATCTGCAGATACTGGGTGCACCAGTCAATGATAGAGTCGGGGGTCTTCAGCATGGTCAGCATGGGACGGGTGATGATAGGGCCGATGATCATGATGACCAAGGTGGCAATGGCGGAGAGGGTAATGCAGTTGCCGATGGCAACGGAAAGACCTTCCCGGTCCTTGGCACCGAAGCGCTGGGATACCACAATGCCCGCACCGGTGGCAACACCTACAAACAGCGCCAGCAGCAGGTTCAGAATCGGCATGGAGGAACCGACCGCAGACAGCGCCAGGTCGCCTACATATTTACCGACGATGACGGTGTCAGCGGTATTATACAGCTGCTGGGCGAAGTTGCCCAGAAGCATGGGAATGGAAAATTCCAAAATCCGCTTCCAGGGAGAACCAAGGGTCATGTCCTTGGCAGAGAATAATTCTTTCAGCTTCATGCAGGTTTTAACCTCATTCTTTCTCATTTTTTCCTAATTATATCATAAGGGAAATAATGTGAAATTGCAAGAAAAATGTCGGGGTCGGGGACAGCGATCCCAGATGGGGAAACGATAAATGTATGGGAGCGTCTTGACGCTCCCGCACAGAATGCAGTTCGAATTCGCCGAAATCCGATGTGAAAACTGGGAATGCGCATGCTTGTTCTGATCCCTGCCGGGGGCGGTACTTTCTTATGCCGATAAGAAAGTACCCAAAGAACCGGCATAGGGGAGGCGCTGAGATCTTGCTCCCGCAAGAACATGCGCCCTCTCCTTGGATCCTCTCCCGCAGCGCACTGTCGGTTGAACTCAAAATGTTTCGGTGCGATAAGGGAACGGTGAATA
>JAFOBK010000151.1 GCA_017381835.1 Oscillospiraceae bacterium
GTGATTTTTGGCAGCAAGGGCGTTCGTAATGCCGGAAAACTTCTGAGCCAGCCAAGGGCAAAGGAACTTGTAGCAACTGCGAAGCAGAATTTTGACTATGTGATTCTGGATACGCCTCCCAGCGCCATGATGGCAGATGCTGCCGATGTGGCAATGCTGGCGGATGCTGCGCTGCTGACTGTCCGCTATGACTTTGCGGCGCGGCTGCAGATCCGGGAAGCTGTGCAGAATTTGTCGGATACCGGTAAACCCATCCTGGGTACGGTATTCAATATGGCAACACCCCAGCAGGTGAAGAGCGGCTATGGCTACAATTACGGTTATGGCTACGGTTACGGTTATGGCTATGGCTACGGCACCTACGGCAGCTATGGCACCGGCAAGAGTACGAAGGGAGAGCGGGATAAATGAAATCTTTGACTTTCGATAAGACCCGTATGGTTCGTGTAAGTACCCTTGTGCTGGTAGATATCATCCTGATTAATGTATCCGTGCTGCTGTCCCTGCTGCTGCGGCATGAATTCTCCCTGGCACTTTTGGAAGAATCCATGTTCGTGGAAGGCTACCTGCGGGTGGCCATTCCCTATACAGTGGCCTCTCTGGGTGCTTTTGCGCTGCTGCATTTGTATCGCAGCTTGTGGGAATATGCCAGCGCGGATGAACTGGGCAATATTATCCTTGCGGTCATTCTCTCTAATGTGCTGCTGATTCCCATTTGCAAGCTGATGGATGTGTATCTGCCCCGCAGCCTGCCGATCATTAACAGCCTCATTCTCATGGTGCTGGTTGCGGCCTTCCGTTATACTTACCGTTACGCTCGCAAGATGCGCAATCATTTTGATAATGACCGCAGACCCACTATGCTGATTGGCGCCGGTGCCGGCGGTTCTCTGGTGCTGCGGGATCTGCAGAACAGCAGCAGAAGTCAGAATAAAGTGGTCTGCATCATCGATGATGATGTGGCCAAGCAGGGCACCTATATGATGGGCGTCAAGGTGGTCGGCGGCCGTGATCAGATTCCTGAGATGGTGGAAAAATACCGGGTCACCGATATGATTTTGGCTATGCCCACTGCCAGCGCCAAGGATAAGCGTGATATCGTGGACATCTGCCAAAAGACAAACTGCAAGCTGCAGATTCTGCCCGGTATTTATCAGATGGCCAGCGGCCAGGTGAGCGTGCAGTCGCTGCGTGATGTGCAGGTGGAAGACCTGCTGGGCCGTGAAAAGGTTCAGGTAGACAGCGGCGAGATCGGAGAAGCCCTGAAGGGAAAAACCATTTTGGTTACCGGCGGCGGTGGCTCTATCGGCAGCGAGCTTTGCCGGCAGATCTCCCAGCATGCCATCAAGCAGCTGATCATTTTTGATATTTACGAAAACAATGCCTATGACATTCAGCAGGAGTTGAAGCGGAAGTACCCCCATTTGGATCTGGTGGTGCTGATCGGCTCCGTGCGGGATGAAAAACGGGTCAACTGGGTATTCGAACATTACCGTCCCCAGGTGGTTTGCCATGCGGCAGCCCATAAGCATGTCCCCCTGATGGAGGACAGCCCCGCGGAATCCATTAAGAACAATGTCTTCGGTACATATAATGTGGCAAGAGCGGCAGACCAATACGGCGCCGAAAGCTTCACACTGATCTCCTCCGATAAGGCTGTAAATCCTACCAATATCATGGGTGCCTCCAAGCGTATTTGCGAAATGATCGTGCAGACCATGGGCAAGACTTCCAAGACCCGCTTTGCAGCTGTGCGTTTTGGCAATGTGCTGGGTTCCAACGGCTCTGTGATCCCTTTGTTTAAGAAGCAGATTGCAGAGGGCGGCCCGGTGACTGTGACCCATAAGGATATCATCCGCTATTTTATGACCATTTCCGAAGCGGTGTCCCTGGTGCTGCAGGCATGTATGTATGCCCAGGATGGTGAGGTGTTCGTGCTGGATATGGGTGAGCCGGTGCGCATCGATGATTTGGCAAGAAATATGATCCGTCTGTCCGGCCTGGAGCCGGATGTGGACATCCAGGTCCGCTATACCGGCCTTCGGCCCGGTGAAAAGCTCTTTGAAGAACTGCTGATGCAGGACGAAGGCCTGGAAAAAACCCCCAATGATCTGATCTTTATCGGCCATTTCAATGATTTCGACAAAGAACAGCTGATCGAATCCCTGGTGGAACTGAAGCGTGTCTGCCAGGAGAATCCGGAGCAGGTCAAGGACGTGGTGCGCCGCCTGGTGGTCACTTACCAGCCGGATCAGCCCCAGCCCGTCGGCTGATTCACTCATGGAGGTTGTCATGAAGTATACGGACAACGTATTCCTGAGAATTCTGAAGGCGGCCCTGGAAGGAGAGCGTCTTGCGGAAGCAGGGGAGATGAGCCCGGAGCAATGGAATGAGATATTCCGCATGGCCGATGCCCATAAGGTGCTGCCGCTGGTTTACCAGGCTGCATACACGCTGATGGATCCGGATGATGCAGCGCGTATTCGCAGCAGAGTCCGGAAAACGGTGATGCTGCAGACCTTAAAGACCCATGAATTTCTGTTGCTGAATGAAAACTTGCGGGAAGCCGGCTGCGAACCCATTGTGGTCAAGGGCCTGGTGTGCCGGAATTTGTATCCCCAGCCGGATCTGCGGCCCTCATCCGATGAGGATATCCTGATCCCCGAAGCGCAATTTGCCGATTGCTGCCGGGTGCTGCGGGAGTTTGGTATGGATACGGATGTACCGGAGGAGAAATGGACGGAAACTTTCGAAGTACCTTTCCGGAAGAAGGATAGTCCTCTGTTTTTGGAGGTTCACAAAAGTCTGTTTGCCCCAAACTCGGAAGCTTACGGACATTGGAACCGGTTCTTTGATGGTGCCCGGGAGCGGGCAATTCGGGATGGGGATGTGCTGACCCTTTCGGAAACAGACCATCTGTTCTACCTGCTGTGCCATGCCTTCAAGCATTTTATTCACAGCGGTTTTGGCATTCGCCAGGTCTGTGACATTGTCCTCTATGTCAATAAAAAGGGACAAGCGGTGGATTGGAAGCAGGTCTATGAGAATTGCTGCAAGATCCGTGCAGAGTACTTTTCTGCAGCGCTGTTTCGCATCGGTGAGAGCTATCTAGGCTTTGATCCGGTGAAGGCGGGCTATCCTGACTTTTGGCAGGAACTTCCTGCAGAGGAAACGGATATGCTGATGGATCTTCTGTCTGCCGGTGTCTACGGCAGCGCCACCAAGAGCCGTGTCCACAGCAGTAATCTAACCCTGGATGCAGTCAGCGCAGACCGGCAGGGAAGAAGAGGAAAAGGATTGAAAACTTCCTTGTTTCCCTCTGCCCGGGATCTCGCCGGTCGCTATCCCTATTTGGAAAAGCGCCCCTGGCTGCTGCCGGTGGCCTGGACCGGCAGAATTCTTTCTTATCTGAAAGAAACCGGAAATACCCGCGATAATTCCGCTGCCCAGTCTTTGCAGATCGGAAGAGAGCGGATAGAACTGCTGCGCAAATACCGCGTGATCCGCTAAATGAAAAATACCCCCGGTTCTTTCGAACCGGGGGTTTCGTTTTATGGCTTATTTCAGGCTCAATGTGACGGTATTGCTGGTGATGCTGTTGCCGAAACTATCGGTAATCACACAGTAGGCCTGACGGCCGGAGATCTTGGAGGTCATTTTGCAGGAGTAAGTTGCACTGGTGCAGGAGGACTTGGAGAAAGAACTGCCGTCGGGATTCTTAATGTACCACTGATAACTAAGGCCGGTACCCTCTGCCTTGACGGTGGCCTTTGCTACCTTATCCGCAGCCACCTTTGCGTTCTTGGGCTGCTGGGTGATGGTGATCTGGCTGATGGTGACTGTCTTGGAGGTGACAGATTTGCCATAGGCATCCGTGATCACACAGTAGACCTGGCGGCCGGACTTGCTGTCAGACATTTTGCAGGAGTAAGCGTTGCTGGTGTTGGAGGACTTGGTAAAATCACTGGCACCGGGATCCTTCACATACCACTGATAGCTCAGCCCCTTGCCGGTTGCCTTGACGGTGACCTTGGCGGATTCGCCCTCAGCAACGGCAATGCCCTTAGGCTGGGAGGTGATCTTAGGGGCAACGGTCAGAGTTACCGTTTTGGTCTTGACGCTGTTGCCGTACTTATCGGTGATCTTGCAGTAAACCTGACGGCCGGTGTTATCCAAAGTCATCTTGCAGGAATAGGTGCTGCTGGTATTGGAGGACTTGGAGAATTTCTCAGCGCCGGGATTCTTCACATACCACTGATATTTCAGACTCTTGCCCTCGGCCTTGATAGTGACCTTGGCGGTGCTGTCCACAGGGGCGCTGGCATTCTTGGCCTGCTTGGTGATGGTGATCTGGCTCAAGGTAACAGGCTCAGTCTGTGCGGTAATGCCGTCTTTGTTGGTGATGGTGCAGTAGACCTGCCGACCGGACTTGGAAGAAGACATCTTCACGGAATAAGTAGCGGTGGTATTGGAGGACTTGGAGAACTTGTCGTCACCGGGATCCTTGATATACCACTGGTATTTCAGGCCATCTCCCGTTGCTTTGACGGTTGCCTTTGCGGTTTCACCCTCTGCAACTGCTGCACCCTTGGGCGCTTTGGTGATCTTTACTGCATCGGAAACCTTCAGACTGACGGTCTTGGATTTCAGCTTATTGCCGTAAGCGTCCTTGATCTGGCAGTATACCAAACGGCCGGACTTATCCGGTGTCATTTTTGCGGAATAAGTAGCCTTGGTGCAGGAGGACTTGGAATAGCTGTCCTTACCGGGATCCTTTACATACCACTGATACTTGAGCTTTTCGCCGCGGGCTTCCACGGTTACCTTTGCGGTGGTGTTTTCGCCGACGGTAGTATTCTTGGGCTGCTTGTCAATCTGAATGTTACTCTTGTTGGCATCGTATTTATAATTCTTCTCTGCCATAGGATGCTTCTTGTGGAAAGAGCTGGTCTCATATTCGCTGTCGCGGTAATGTCTGTTGAAACTCGCGGGTGACAGCAGGAACCAGGAATAGCTGGAGCAGCCTTCATCCCAGGTGGCGTCCAGGTTGTACCAAAGATCGTCCAGGGTGGTGATATTCCAGGCATGGGGGCCGCCGCCATCGCCGGAAATAATGCGGGCATCCACATCCAACTCCAGAGCCAGACGGTAGAACAGGTTGGCGTAACCCTGGCACACAGCGGTCTTGTTTACCAGCGCGGCATAGCCGGTGTACTGCAGCATATAGTCCTCGTCACCCAGATGGTCGTAGTCATAGCGGACGGTTTCGGTGATATAGTCATAAATACCCTTGATCTTCTGATAATCGGAGTTGTCATACAGATCCAACTCATCCAGCAGATCCTCAACATAGGCATCCATGGTGGATTCCTGCTTGGCGGTGGTGTAGTAATAAAGATCGTATTCTACATCCACATGGTACTCGCCGTCATAATAGTCCCAGTTGAACCAGGCATCCCAGCCGCCGTAGGTAAAGCGCAGATAATCGCCTTCCTTGGGGTTGCCGGTGTGGTTCATAGCCAGGTCGCTGAGCTCGTGAACGGTGGCGGTGATATCGTCATTGGTGGTTACATAGGATAGGGCAATGTAAGAGGAACGCTTGACCATGGCCTTCCGCAGCTGCTTGGCCGCAGCGGACATGGATACGTAGTCACTTTCGCCTTTGAAAGTGGAAGGTCTTTCCTTTGCCTGGGAAGTGAAAACTTCCGGATTTACCAGACCCTCATACAAGGGGTTGGGCTGGAACTCGATGCTTCCGCTGCCCTGATTGGGGGTCGCCTGGGCGGCAATGGGGAAGGCGGGGATCAGAGCCAGCAGACAGCTAAGGACTAAGATCAGAGAAAGTAGACGCTTTTTGAACATAAGAGTACCTCCTGAAAAAGTGGGGGAGTGATAGGATTATTATACAATACCTGACAGAAAATACAAGAACAAACCAGGCCTATAAGCAGTTCTTGCACTCCCTTTTCTGCTGTGGTATAATAAAAGAAAAAGGAGGTGCGGCGA
>JAFOBK010000152.1 GCA_017381835.1 Oscillospiraceae bacterium
AGAAAGGTCTCCCAGGGCATGGTCCGCAGCTGCTCATCAAAGGGCAGCGTCACGATCCGCTCCATGGAAAACCGCTCCCGCAGCAGCAGCTCCCGGTCCCGGGCCGAATTGATCAGTACCGGAGCCTGATGGTGCACCAGGGTCTCCGGATGCACATCAAAAGTCACCACGCCGGCAGCAAATCCATTTTCCCGGGCCAGTGCATGACACCGGCGCAGCAGGGCCCCATGGCCGATATGAACCCCGTCAAAAAATCCCAGGGCATAAATGGTCTTGTTCATAGACACTCCTGAATTGGTAAATTATCGTTGTGGTTATCACCTTAACTGATATGTAATGACCTTTGTCAAGAGGCAAAATGTTCGAAACAGAGATCACCACGGTATAAAATTGTCCAGAAGGCATCTGGAAAGAGTCCTGGTATCAGTTCTCGGCATTGGCCACTCTGATATACGCGGATTGGTTACCACAGGTCAATGGTCCGCCGGGAGTGCTACCGTCTAAGCGCGTGGATCACAGGTAAGTGCCAACATAGTTAAGTCGTAGATCACTCGAACCTTGAAGAGTCAGAACTCCTTCAAGATGCCTTCCGGTAAATTATTTTGGCTGCCGCGCAGCCCTTGGTTTCCTCACATAACAGTGGGACGGGAATGTCAAGGCCGTAGCCGCAAAGCGGTGCGTCAGCAGCCTTGATATTGCCGGCACACTGTTATACTTCTGCGGACGCTTTAGGCAATACGATTTGTCATCATACCCCAGATGAAACAGGCCAGTTCACGGGCAATAGCAGTTTTTGCAACATTGGAGCGTTTGCTCCCAGACAGAACCATTTTGTAATATTTCCGGCGAAGACGCTCATTTGCCCTGTCTGCGTAGGCGATGACTTCTGGAGTATTGCCTACCTGTCGTTTTTTAAGTGCAGCGGATTTGTAACCTACCTGACCCCTTGTGTAACTCTGAGCTGCTTCCACAAAGAGTCTTCTAACATGGGTATTACCTGCTTTCGTGATTCCAAGTCTGTGCACTGATTCGCTACTGGAATCCTCACCCGGAACCAAACCAATATAGGATGCAAACTGATTTGCGGAAGCAAAGCGCTGAAAATCACCCACTTCGACCATGGTAGCCAAAGCGGTATGTGTTTTGATGCCGAGGAAGCAGGACAGCTTTTTCACACCTTCGCTGTAAGCTTTTGTTGCAGCCAGCTCCTCAATGCGTTGATCTAACCGTTCCAGTTTGTCGGACAAAGTTTGAAATGTCAGCAAATATTCAGACAATATCTCGCTGTAGAGTCCCTCTGGTTTCAAAGATCTGAGCCATGCAATATGGGCGGCAGTCCAATGGTTCTTGGTTGCGGAGTAGCTGAAACCGTGACGGAGACAGAATGACAGAATCTGCTGTTTTACCTTTTTCAGGGCCAGTTTGTGGTCATCCCGCATTCGAAGGAACTCCTTTACTTCTTCGTCCTGCGTAGTGGGAACATGGACGGGGCTGAAGTTGTTGGAGGCCAGGCAACGGGCAATGAGAGCAGCATCCCGCTTGTCTGTCTTGATCTTTTTCTTGCCCGCAGGTTTCATCATGGTCGTAGGCGCAAGGATAACGCAGCTCACGCCATGCCGGGTAAGCTGGTGATACAATGTAAATCCTAGGCAACCTGCCTCATAACCGCATACAAAGTCAACATCCTTTCGGAATGCCTTTCGTACAAAAGTCAGATACTTGAGGATTTGGTTATAATCCGGCTCCAGTTTCTGCGTATAGAGAATTTTATCCTGCATCATGTCGTAACAGCAAAGTGTAAAATTTTCTTTGTGGACATCCATTCCGACAAAAAGTGTGTTATAGTACATGTAATGACCTCCATTTGTATGCGGTAATCCCTGTTTTGTAGTCTTGAACACCTACATTATACAGGTAAATCCACGTTGCTACAAATGCGGGGTCATTACATATTGTCTAAGCAAGACACAAAATGTAGTAAAAGGTGACATTTATTGGATAGCAAGACATATATAATGGCATCAAAGGAAGGTGCCAAATATGTCTAAAAAGAAAGCTCTGAGTTTCAGCCAGTTTATCAAGCGGTTTCCCAATGAAGAAGCTTGCGTGAAATACCTGTATGCAGTCAAATGGCCCAAGGGTTTTCTCTGCCCGGTCTGCGGACACCGGCATTGCTATGCTCTGAATGGCTATGGCCGCTACCAGTGCGCCAACTGCCGTCATCAGACTTCTCTGACCGCCAATACCGTCATGCACCGCAGCCACCTGCCTCTGACCAAGTGGTTCTGGGCGATCTACCTGGTGGCCTGTGACAAGCGCGGTATCTCCGCCCTTACCCTGGCAGGTAAGCTTGAGGTCAGCTATAAGACTGCCTGGTATCTCCTTCGCCGGATCCGAGCCGCCATGGAAATGCGGGATGAGCGTTACGTTTTGCAGGGAATCGTGGAGTTTGACGATTCCTACTTTGGCGCAGGCCGCAAGGGAAACATTCCCGGCAAAGGCGGACGCGCCAGAGGCAATCAGGCGGTCTTTGTAGCTGTTTCTAAAGACGAGAAGGGAAACCCCGCTTATCTGAGAATGCAGCTCACACCCAATGTCCAAAGCACATCTATTGAGAACTTTGCGCAAAGCCGCATTGCTTACGGTTCTACAGTACAGACCGACGGTTTTAATGCATACCGGAAGCCTCTGGCTGAACGCTATGATCATGAATGGGAAGCATTCAATCCCGATGGCGAGCTGCTCAAATGGCTGCATCACATGATTGGAAACGCAAAGACTTTCATCAATGGCACCTATCACGGCACCAGCACCAAGCATCTGCAAATGTATCTCAGCGAGTTCTGCTATCGTTTTAACCGCAGAAAACTTCACGGAGCTATCTTCGACAGACTTTTGGTCGCTGTTGCTGGCTGATACCATATTTTGTGCCGTGCTTATTAAAAGGGATAACCACAATTATCGTTTATCGGGGATGCCCCCGCGGGCAATGCGTCACGCACCGCTCGGTCCACCAACGTCCCTTGGGCTCGCTCGACAGGATAAACTGTACGTTAATGTTCGGAGTTATACGCAGATTTGGGAGCTTAACGTACAATGCACGGAGTCGAGCACAATCAGGATGCATAATTTGATTGACCAGGTATATAACGAATTGTCAGCGGCGACTCGCCGCGAAACGATAATTTATCTTCTCAACTCAAACTTCAAAAAAGCTCTTTACGGTTGACATAACGCCGTTTTCCACCTTGGCCTGCATGAGAAATTCCCCATTCTGGCTGTAGGCCCGGTAGGTACCGTCAGTCAGCTTTACGGAGAAGCTGTTGCCGCAGCGGCAGCGCTTTTCCTGATTGGC
>JAFOBK010000153.1 GCA_017381835.1 Oscillospiraceae bacterium
GTCATCATTGGTAACTGCATTGCCGGTGTGACCGTTCAGGGAAGCAAAGTCATCGACATTGCAAACCAGGACAGGGGCAATGGTATTCAGACCAGCAGCCTTGATTCCTTCCAGATCTGCTTCGAACATCAGCTGGCCCTTCTTGACCTTCTGGCCATTCTTCACATGAACTTTGAAGCAATTGCCGCCCAGGCCAACAGTTTCCAGACCCACATGGATCAGAATCTCAGCGCCGTTTTCAGCTACCAGGCTGCATGCATGGCCGGTTTCAAACATAGTATCTACGGTAGCATTGCAGGGAGCATATACCTTGCCGTCAGCAGGGATAATGGCAATGCCTTCACCCAGCAAACCCTGGGCAAAAGTGGGATCAGGAACTTCTGCTACAGGCACGGTCTGACCAACCATAGGAGCAAAAATATGATTGGGATTAACGGCTTCTTCCTTCTTGCCGAACAGTTTATCGAAAAGACCCATATTATTTCCTTCTTTCTATATTACTTGATCAGAGCCAGACATTCGTAAGGCCGCAGAGTCAGGTCAGTGCATACAGTGGCGTTTTCCCAGTTTGCAACCAGAACATTGGCGTTTTCCCAGCCCTGGGGCAGGGCTACAGGGGCTTCTTCAGCCGTAAGGTTGCACAGTACCAGCATCTCCTGGGAATCGGTATAACGGCGGTAAGCCAGAACCTTCTCGTCTTCCTTCATCAGGAATTCAATCTTGCCTTCGGAGATAACTTCCATCTCCTTACGCAGCTGAACCAGCTTCTTGTAGAAAGCACGGACAGAAGTCTCGTCATTCATCTGTGCGGCCGCATTAATCTGGCGGTAATTTTCGGGAGGATAGATCCAGGGAGTACCGGTGGTAAAACCGGCTGCATGGCTGTCATTCCACTGCATGGGAGTACGGCCATTGTCGCGGCTGCGCTCTGCCAGGATCTGTAGGGCTTCTTCGGAAGTCTTGCCATTTTCCATCAGGATCCGATAGTAGTTCAGACTTTCCACATCCCGATACTGGTCGATGGAAGTGTAGTGGTGATTGGTCATGCCAATTTCTTCGCCCTGATAGATATAGGGAGTGCCACGCATCAGGTGGATGGAGGCTGCCAGCATCTTGGCGGATTCTTTCCAGTATTTCTCTTCGTTGCCCAGGCGACTGACCACACGGGGCTGGTCATGGTTGCACCAGAAGACAGCATTCCAGCCATCCTCTGCCTGCATGCCTTCCTGCCAGGTGCAGAAGAGTTCCCTCAGCTTCATAAGATCAGCAGGCATCAGGCTCCACTTATCACCATCCTTGTAGTCTACCTTCAGGTGATGGAAGCTGAATACCATGCTCAGTTCCTTTTCCTTGGGAGCAGTGTAACGGACACAGTTGTCCAGGCTGGTGGAGGACATTTCGCCAACGGTGGTCATGTCTTCGATACCGGCATCACGAACCATTTCCTTCAGGAATTCGTGGACATGACGTCCGTCTGTATAAAAACGGCGGCCATCGCCGATATTGTCATTTTCAAAAATCTCAGGCTTGGAAATCAGGTTTACCACATCGAAGCGGAAACCCTTGATGCCCTTGGTCTTCCAGAACCGCAGAACATTCTTCAGTTCCTCGCGGACTTCGGGGTTTTCCCAGTTCAGATCTGCCTGAGTCACATCGAACAGGTGCAGATACCACTTGCCCAGAGTAGGCACATATTCCCAGGCAGGACCGCCAAACTTGGATACCCAGTTCGTGGGGATCTGATCGGGAGTGCCATCCTTAAAGATATAGTAGTTCTGGTATTTTTCGTCACCGGCCAGAGCCTTCTGGAACCACTCGTGTTCGGTGGAAGTGTGGTTGAAGACCATGTCAAACATAAGGCCAATATTTCTCTTATCGGCTTCGGCGATGAGCTCTTCCAGTTCTTCCATAGTGCCGAAGCGGGGATCTACAGCGCAGTAATTAGACACATCATAGCCGTTGTCCCGCTGAGGGCTGGGGAAGAAGGGGGTGCTCCACAGCATCTCCACGCCCAGCTCCTGAAGATAATCCAGCTTGGAAGTGATGCCTTTCAGGTCGCCTTCGCCATCGCCATTGGAATCGCAGAAACTTTTGGGGTAGACTTGATAAACAACTTTGTTCTTGAAGTTTGCCATAACCTTTTCTCCTTGTACGTGAGGACGCCGGAAGAAGCCGAAGCTCCTTCCGGTGTCCTGTTTAAGAGGTTCGTGGAATCAAAATTTAAGCGATGTTCTTGCGCTTGCCGATGATGACAGTCAGAACGAAGGGCACAGCAACAGCGATCAGCATTGCGATTGCGAAGGTGCCCATGGACTGGGGCTGCATGGACAGGATGCCGGGCAGACCGCCGACACCGATGGAGTTAGCGGTGGAAGAAGTCATGACGGAGAAGACACCGGCGATACCGGAACCGATCATGGCGCAAACGAAGGGGAAGTTGTACTTCAGGTTGACACCGAACATAGCGGGCTCGGTAACACCCAGGTAGCAGGAGATGCAGGAAGGAATGTTGACTTCCTGAGCGCGGGCGTTCTTGCGCTGCAGGTAGATCATACCCAGAACAGCGGAGCCCTGTGCGATGTTGGACAGAGCGATCATGGGCCACAGCATGGTGCCGCCGAAGTCAGCGCACAGCTGGGTGTCGATGGCGTTGGACATGTGGTGCAGACCAGTGATAACCAGGGGAGCGTAGAAGGTGCCGAAGACAGCGCCGAAGACAGCACGCAGGGAACCGGTGATGCCAGCGTAAACGAAGGAGGAGATGAAGTCGCCGATAACCCAGCCGATGGGGCCCAGAACGAAGTGAGCAGCCATGACAGCCAGAACCAGGGAGCAGAAGGGAACCACGATCATGGAGATGACGGCGGGAGTGACCTTACGGAAGAACTTCTCCAGGTAGACCAGAGTGAAGCCGGCCAGCATTGCGGGAATGACCTGTGCCTGGTAGCCGATCATTTCAACCTGAGCAAAGCCGAAGTTCCAGACGGGGATTTCAGTAGCACCGGCAACGCCGTAAGCATTCAGCAGCTGGCCGGAGCACAGGGTCAGACCCAGAACGATACCCAGCATCTGGTTGGTGCCCATCTTCTTGGTGATGGACCAGCAGATACCGACGGGCAGCATGTGGAAGACGGCTTCGCCGATCAGCCACAGGAAGTGGTCAACACCGGCCCAGAACTGGCTCAGCTGAACCAGGGTAGCGGTTCCGCCTGCGAAGATGTACAGGCTGTCGATAACGTTACGGAAGCCCAGAATCAGACCGCCGGTGATGATTGCGGGGATCAGGGGAGCGAAAATTTCAGCCAGAGCAGTCATGACACGCTGCAGAGCGTTCTGGTTCTGCTTAGCAGCGGACTTGGCCTCGTCCTTGCTGACGCCTTCGATGCCGGAAACGGCGGTGAAGTCGTTGTAGAAGTCAGCAACAGTGTTGCCGATGATGACCTGGAACTGACCAGCCTGAGTGAAGGTGCCCTTGACGGACTTCAGTTCTTCGATAGCCTTGATGTCGGCCTTTGCGGGATCGTTCAGAACGAAGCGCATACGGGTGATGCAGTGGCTGACTGCAGCGATGTTTTCCTTGCCACCAACCAGCTCCAGCAATGCGGTGGCATCCTGGGTGTACTTGCCCATAATTGTGATTCCTCCTATATCTTTTTCTTTCTGTTAAGGAACTTGTTTGAACAAGTTCCTTGTGGCATATTTATAACATACTTGTTTGAACAAGTCAACAGCAAAAAAGTAAGTTTTTCCTGCATATATTCAATTCGGCGCAATACACAAAACCCGTATTCATATTTTGTTCATTATCCCTATAACCTACTGTGTTCTCCTTTTTTCACTCTATCAATGATGTATTTGTACACTTGATTTTCGATGTCGCTTCCGATATACTATAGAGGTTTAGACAAGTTCGAGGAGATGTTTTCTTTGCCAAAGTCAAAGTTTGAAGAGATCTACAGAGATCTGAAACGCAAAATCCGAGAGGGAGAATTTCTGTACAGCGAGCTTCTCCCTTCTGAGAATACATTGATCGGTGTTTACGAGTGTTCACGCAATACAATCCGTCGTGCCATTGCCGGATTGGTAGAGAATGGTTATGTGCAAGCTGTTCACGGTAAAGGTGTTCAGGTTATTTATCAGCCTTCTGAGAAAACCAATTTTACCGTTGGTGGCATCGAATCCTTCCAGGAAACTGCAGCCAGAAACAAAATGACTTACCGTACAAAGGTAGTTGTATTTGAAACCCTCACTGTGGATGAAACCTTAGCTAAGGAAAGCAGTTTCCCCGTCGGCAGCGAAGTACTTCACATCCTTCGTATTCGTAGCGTAGATGATAAGCCGCTGATTTTAGACGTCAACTATTTCCTGACCTCCGCGGTTCCCGGTCTGACGAAAGAAATCGCAGAAAAATCTATCTATACTTATCTGGAACAGGAACTGAAAATGCAGATCGTCACCAGCAAACGCAGAATCACGGTGGAAAAGGCAACGCCTCAGGACCGGGAACTGATTTTTATGGACAGTTATAACTGCCTGGCTGTGGTGACCAGCAATACTTTTAATTCTGACGGTGTGATGTTCGAATACACCCAGTCTCGCCACCAACCGGAATATTTCACGTTCCACGATACTGCTACCCGAAA
>JAFOBK010000154.1 GCA_017381835.1 Oscillospiraceae bacterium
ACCTGTATGTCCCAGCTTTATCACGAGCACCAGCGTGGTATCCAGGCCGGATATGCCAAATTCGAGACTTTCCCCATTTGGAATCTGCCTTTGAATCATCCCGTAAACCTGGCTTACGAGGCTGCTACCGCAGATCTTAACGATGTGAATATGATCGATCCCTTCCACCTGGATGCCTACGGCGTGACCACTGTCAACTACAACCGTGATGTGGAAGCCTTCCCTGTTCTGATAGCCATGTTCAACCAGATCCTCGGCTACTGCCCCTACAAATCCCCCACTGACATGGGTGTCAACATGGTCGGTAACTGCATTGTTGATGATGAAGTCGTGTGTGAAGCTTCCCACCAGGAGATCATTCGCCGATATTATGCCGCTCTTTGTGATCAGCGCCAGGGCAAGGCCTCTGACGACATGGTCATGAAACTGGAACTGCTGATGAAGAAGGTGGGCGTAACCAAGGAGGAGCGCCGCGTTGTTGCCCCCACTCTGGAGAAGGCCCAACTCACCGGCAGACCCGCCGCAGGTATGGAACTGCCCGATGGACGCATCGTGCTGGGAAAGACATCCGATCTGCTGGGAGCTTCCGCAGCACTGCTTCTCAATGCGCTTAAGACACTTGGCGGCATCCATGACGAGTTGCACCTAATCTCCCCCGTTGTTATCGATCCTATCCAACACTTGAAGACCGAGCATCTGGGCAACCGGAACCCCCGACTCCACACCGACGAGGTGCTCATCGCGCTTTCCATCAGTGCGGCAACCAACCCCACCGCTGAACTGGCCATGGAGCAGCTGAGCAAGCTTCGCGGCTGCGAGGTCCACTCCTCTGTAATTCTCTCCCCTGTGGATGAAAAGGTTTTCAAGCGTCTTGGTGTCAACCTGACCTGCGAACCCAGATATAAGGCTTAATAAACAATACGCGCGGCAGTTAACTGCCGCGCGTTTCTTTATCTTCTGCTCCGGTACCAGCTAGGTATAACAGTCTTCATATCATTGTACCAAGAAAGCACCTGTTCAGCCTGTTCTCGCATTACATTGATTTCCTTCTCTCCAAAAGGTACGGCCCAGGGAAGAGAACTAAGCATATTGGAGGAGATGTAAAGCGCCAGTAGCTTCCAGTATTCCACCGGGATCTGACCTGCAAAGTAGCCATCAACCATACCCGACGCAAATGCTGGGGCCACCTGGGCACTCCAGACGATTCTGTTAAACTCCTCCCACGGATCACCGTAATCATCTCTGTCAAAGTCGATGATTACAAGATTACCGTCCCTGTCTATCATCATATTGCCAATATGATAATCTCCATGCTGATAAGTTTGACATCTATTCTTCAGCAAGTGCCGATTTTCAGCAATATATTCAAGGAAATACTCGCTGCCCCTTTCATATTTCAATGCACAATCGTTGTACATCTCAATTTTCCTGTCGATTTTCGCATTAAAACGGGTTTCCCAATCCTGAACATACGGCGGAGCCGGAATCGTATGAATACAAGCAAGGATCTGACCGGCTTTTTCGCCATACTGGTACTGCATATCGTCATTCATACAGAGAAGTATTTCCTCTGCATCATCACCGTCAACCCAGGTCTGAATTATGTAAACACCATCAACACAGACACCGAATTCAACAGGTTGACACATCGATACACCCAAATTAGAAACCAACTCAATCATCTCAAACTGATGTCGCTTCCGGTCAATAAACTCAAGCGGAGAAATGCGAAGTAAATAACGTTTTCCATCAGCAGTTATAGCACAATACTTCGCATCACCGGACCAACCCTTTTCAATTGAAATTCTATGAATAATAGAACCGTAGATATTCACGCCATCACCTCAAAAATTAGGATAAAATATGCACGAAAAATCAATTGCGCCACACTGATAATGATCCAAATCAACAACCTACAACTAACGGTGACTTGAGATTCTGCCAGCAATTCTGATATAAGCAAAAAAATAACCTCCACAAAACAGTGGAGGTTAGGTGTTCGCGTTACTTATTTTCCCAGGCAGTCGCCCGCCAAGTATCGTCAGCGCACATGAGCTTAACTTCTGTGTTCGGGATGGGAACAGGTGGACCCTCATGACAATCAACACGAACTCTGTGGATGGCTTTTGACCATCTTTTATTTTCAACACTCTACTGAGTGATGATTTCTTGGTGACCCATACCGGATTCGAACCGATGTTAACGGCGTGAGAGGCCGCTGTCTTAACCACTTGACCAATGGGCCATGGTGCACCTTCAGGGACTCGAACCCGGGACCCACTGATTAAGAGTCAGTTGCTCTACCAACTGAGCTAAAGGTGCAGATCCTTGTGTTTTCGATACACCCTGAAAACTGAACATCGTTATTTCTTTCTGCAATTCACGGTAAGGCTGTTCACTGAGCCTGCGCTTTGGTCAAGCTTTCGGCTTATTAGTATCAGTCAGCTAAACACATTGCTGTGCTTACACCTCTGACCTATCAACGACATAGTCTACGTCGAGCCTCAGTGGAGATCTTATCTTAGGGAGAGTTTCACGCTTAGATGCCTTCAGCGTTTATCTCGT
>JAFOBK010000155.1 GCA_017381835.1 Oscillospiraceae bacterium
AGGAGGATATCGACCTGATGGCCGTCGTAGAAGATATCACCGAAACACTGCAAGCTGCAGCACAGAAGCGGGGCATTTCCATTCGTGTTTCAGGCGACCATTGCCACATCCAGGGTGTTCGCAGCATGATTTATGAGATCGTGCAGAATCTGTGCGACAATGCGGTGAAGTACAATGTGGAGAACGGCAGCGTGGATGTCATGGTGAAGGGCAGCGGTAAGCGGACGGTTCTGATCGTAAGGGATACCGGCATCGGCATTCCCGCTGAACATCAGAGCAGAATCTTTGAGCGGTTCTATCGGGTGGATAAGAGTCATTCCAAAGAGACAGGCGGTACCGGTCTGGGAATGGCCATTGTAAAGCATGCCGCCCAATATCACAATGCCCGGATCAATCTGAGAAGCACACCGGGAATAGGAACCACGATTATGGTGACATTTTAAGGTGGGAGTATGAGCAGACTCAATAGATTTCGCTGGATTTCTAGTGTGCTGGCTTTGATATTTACAATTCTGGGTGCCATTGGGACGGCACTTCGGATGTATGTGCTGGAAGCAATCTGTATCGTTGCGCTGTTTGTTGTATTCTTTCTGATCGTTATCAAAAACAGATGCCCGGACTGCAAACGCAGTCTCCCCATACATCCTCCGCTTTTACGGGAGGAAGAGTACTGCCAGGCCTGCGGAAGTAAAATCGAATAGACAAGTGGCCACATCCGACTCTCCGGATGTGGCCTTGATTTTACATAGATTTTACCTAAGTTTTATTTCTATTCTATGGTTTTTACTGCAATTAGACTTTATAATGCTTCTTGTAGAAATTTGGTAAAAATTCCGCAAAGGAGTAAAATATGACAGCTTACATTTTCAAGATCATCACCCTGCTGGGTGGTTTGGCTTTGTTCCTGTTCGGTATGGACATTATGGGCAAAGCATTGGAGCGTCAGGCAGGTGGTAAACTGCAGACGATCCTGGCGAAGATGAGCTCCAATGTGTTCAAGGGTTTCCTGCTGGGTCTGGGTGTCACCGCTGTGATCCAGTCCTCTTCCGCAACCACGGTCATGGTAGTCGGTTTCGTTAACTCCGGTATTATGACTTTGAAGCAGGCCGTTGGTGTTATCATGGGTTCCAACATTGGTACCACCGTCACCGCCTGGATTCTGTCCCTGTCCGGTCTGGAAGGTGACAGCTTTATTATTAAACTATTCAAGCCTTCTACACTGGCGCCGTTGATCGGCATCATCGGCGTGATCCTGTACATGGGCAAGAATGAAAAGCGCAAGGGGATCGGTACCATTATGCTGGGTTTCATGGCACTGATGACCGGTATGGATATCATGGGCGACTCCATGGAGTTCCTGGAAAGTGAACCCTGGTTTGCTCAATTGATGATTTCCTTCTCCAACCCCATCGTTGGCATTCTCTTCGGCGCAGGTTTGACGGCAATCATCCAGTCCTCCTCCGCGTCTGTTGGTATTTTGCAGGGCCTGTGCGGTACCGGTGTGGTTACCTATGGTTCTGCCATTCCTATCATCTTGGGCCAGAACATCGGTACTTGTATTACCGCCATTATGGGAGCTATCGGTGCCAACCGGAATGCCCGGAGAACCGCCATGGTTCATCTGCTGTTCAATGTGGTGGGCGTGCTGATTTTTGTGGTAGCTTTCTACGGCATGGGCATGTTCATCGACTGGAAGTTCCTGAGCGAAACTGCTGCGGCCTGGGATATTGCAGTCATCCATACCTGTTTTAATGTGGCAGCTACGATTGTACTGATGCCTCTGAATGGCATGCTGGTGAAGCTTGCATACCTCTTCATTCCCAAGGAGCAGACTCCCCAGAAGGTTGAACTGCTGGACGAGCGTCTGCTGGCTACTCCTGCTGTTGCTGTGCAGCGTGCCCATGAGATCGCCGGCGAGATGGCTGCAGATGCTGCCAAGGCTATGCATCTGGCCATGGGCCTGACCAAGCAGTTTGATGCAGGTATCATGGATCAGGTAGTGGAACTGGAAGATAAGACCGATCAATATGAAGATGCGCTGGGTACTTATCTGGTGAAGCTGTCCGGCATGAATCTGTCCGTTTCTGATAACAGGATTCTGAATACCCTACTGTATACCGTTTCCGATATTGAGCGGATGGCTGATCATGCCATGGCGGTTGCCAAAGCGGCTCTGGAAATCGAGCAGAAGAAAATCGAGTTCTCCAAGCAGGCGAAGGGTGAGCTTGCGATTCTGGAACAGGCAGTGCTGGATATCGTAGACCGCACCATTTCCGCTTACGGAAGCTTCGATCTGGCTCAGGCAATCAAGATTGAACCCCAGGAGCAGGTTGTGGATGCCCTTGTTCGTGAAGTCAAGTCCCGCCATGTGCGCCGCCTGAGAGATGGCCTCTGCACCGTAGAGTATGGCTTCGTGCTGGAAGATCTGCTGACCGCCTGTGAGCGTACCGCTGACCACTGCTCCAATGTGGCCGTGGAAATGCTGCAGGTTGCAGAAGGCAAGCTGGAAGCCCACGAATACCTGAATGCCCTGAAAGCTGGCGAGTTGTATGAGTCTGCTGCTTTCACCGAGCGTTTTGCCCGGTATAAGGCCCAGTACGCATTCCCCGAAGAAAACTAAAATGAAATCCGCCGGTTCGACCGGCGGATTTTACATTAGATCAGTTGCTGTTCGTTAATGATCAGCTTGAATTGCAGGCCGAGCTTTTCCGCCGCCTTACGGCACAGAATCATGCGCTGCATGAAAATCTCAAAATATTCCATGACAGAGCCGAACCTGGTATCCACTGTCAGTTTCAGTTTTACAAGGGTTTTATCCTCGTTGATTTTTAAAGCGGATTTCTTGACAGAGTAGTTCACCCGGTCATGGATGTCAAATGTAGACATATCTTTATTTCGGACGCGGCTGCGGCGTACATCCGCCTTATCCGCCAGGAACATAGCTGCGGCTACCGCGTTCACGGGAACACCGGTTCCTTCATCATGGTTGCCGATGGCGGTGACAATAGTAGCCATTTCGCCGGGATCGCATCCCATGTCATTGAGGATACTCCAAGCCATAACGGCACCGGATTGGGAGTGATCCTTTCGATTTACAAGATTTCCAATATCATGAAGATAGCCGGCAATCTTTGCTAACTCCACTGTACGCTCATCATAGCCCATGGTTTCCAGAATATAGCCAGCGGTTTCTGCTACATGCATGACGTGGGCAAAGCTGTGCTCCGTAAATCCCAACGCTCCCAGAGATTCGTCAGCGCGGATAATATATGTTTTGATTGCTTCACTTTCGTGATTTCTTCATATGTCAACATATTAGATACCTCCTTTGATGACAGTATATCACAATAAATAACAGAAAAATAGCGAGTTTACTAAACTTTTACGGAGGTTTTACAAAGCTATATAAATGTCAGACGGAACAATGATCCCCAAAGTGGTGAATAATAGCCTCCTTGGATGAAGAATCTTTTTTTATTTTAATATAGGTGGTTACGCGATTAACCTTTGACGAATCCTGTTAAAAGCAATAAAATGAAAGAATAGCAGGGGAGCGTGATGTTATGGAACAGCAGCGTGTCAGGATCAGCGATATTGCAGAGGAGCTTGGCTTAAGTACAGCAACAGTATC
>JAFOBK010000156.1 GCA_017381835.1 Oscillospiraceae bacterium
CCCGCACAGCATGAGTTGGCACCGATCTATACGACCACCAATATTGCAACCGACCACAACCAGCTTACGATGGAGATCATGCAGAAGGTGGCTGCAAAGCACGGTCTTGTTTGCCTGCTCCACGAAAAGCCCTTTGCGGGTGTTAACGGCTCCGGTAAGCACAACAACTGGTCTATGGCAACCGACACCGGTGTGAACCTGCTGTCTCCCGGCGAAACGCCTTATGAAAACGCCCAGTTCCTGCTGTTTTTGTGTGCTGTCATTAAGGCGGTGGATGACTATCAGGATCTGCTGCGCATTTCTGTGGCAACTGCCGGAAACGATCATCGGCTGGGAGCAAACGAGGCACCACCTGCTGTGGTTTCCATCTTCCTGGGCGATGAGCTGGCCGCCATTCTGGATGCCATCGAAACGGATCAGCCCTATGAAAGCACAAAGAAAACCAATATGAAGCTGGGCGTGGATGTTCTGCCCCGGTTCCAGAAGGACACCACCGACCGTAATCGTACCTCTCCTTTTGCATTCACCGGCAACAAGTTTGAGTTCCGCATGCTGGGTTCTTCCAACTCCATTGCCTGTGCCAACATCATGCTGAATGCTGCGGTGGCAGAATCCCTGAAGATTTACGCAGACCGCCTGGAGGGAGCGGAAGACTTTGAAACCAAGCTGCATGAGATGATCAAGAAGACCATCAAGGATCATAAGCGCATCCTGTTCAACGGCAATGGCTACGACGATGCATGGCTGGAGGAAGCTGCGAAGCGTGGCCTATGCAATTACCGCACCACCCCAGACTGTATGCCCCATCTGCTGGACCAGAAGAATGTGGATATGCTGACCAGTCATAAGGTGTTCACTGTGGCGGAGCTCCATTCCCGCTGTGAGATCATGCTGGAAAACTACTGCAAGACCGTGGTCATCGAGGCCAACACCATGGTGGATATGGCAAGAAAGCAGATTTTGCCCGCCGTAGCAGGCTTTACCGCAGACCTTGCCGAGGATGTTGCAGCAAGGAAGGCGGCTGTGCCCTTGGTTAACTGTGGTTATGAGACCGGTATGATCGCCAAGCTTTCTGCCCTGACCGACCAGATTGCAATCAAAACCGACGAATTGGAAGCGGCTGTTCTGGAGCTGAAGAACACCTCCGGTGTGGTAGAGGAAGCCTACGCAATCCGTGATACCGTGCTGAGCAAAATGGCGGATCTTCGTGCGGTGGCTGACGAGGCAGAGACACTTACTGCCGAAAAGGTCTGGCCCTTCCCCACCTACGGCGAACTGCTGTTTGGTGTGAGATAAATAAAAAATCACATTTATTTTAGAAAAGAGGTTATTTGTATGGAATTCAGTTCTGTAAACACCATTTGGGTACTGCTGGGTGCCGCGTTGGTCTTCTTCATGCAGGCTGGTTTCTCTCTGTGTGAGGCTGGGTTTACCAGAGCCAAGAACACTGGCAACATTCTGATGAAGAACCTGATGGACTTCTGCATCGGCACTCCATGTTTCTGGCTGGTGGGTTTCGGTATCATGTTTGGTGCCGGCACCCAGCTGTTTGGCTGGATCGATCCCATGATCATGAAGGACTACAGCCATATCCTCCCTGCTGGCGTTCCTCTGTGGGCCTTTGCCATCTTCCAGACGGTGTTCTGCGCTACTTCCGCTACCATCGTTTCCGGTGCTATGGCAGAGCGTACCAAGTTCAGCGCCTACTGCATCTACTCCGCGGCCATCTCCTTGCTGATCTATCCAGTTTCCGGTCACTGGATCTGGGGCGGCGGCTGGCTGAGCCAGCTGGGCTTCCATGACTTTGCCGGTTCCACGGCCGTCCATATGGTTGGCGGTGTCTGCGCCTGTATTGGTGCGTGGATGCTGGGTCCCCGTATCGGCAAGTATGACAAGAATGGCAAGCCCAAGGCCATTCTGGGACACAACATTACATTTGCTGCTTTGGGTGTATTCATCCTGTGGTTCTGCTGGTTCGGCTTCAACGGTGCTTCCACCGTGGCGATGGACTCTGATGCCGCTGTTACCAGCGCTGGTCTGATCTTCTTTAACACCAATCTGGCTGCTGCTGTGGCCTGCTGTGTAACGCTGATCTTCACTTGGATCCGCTACGGCAAGCCCGATGTCTCCATGACCTACAACGCAGCGCTGGCTGGTCTGGTGGGCATCACCGCCGGCTGCGATGCTGTGTCCCCTCTGGGTGCTGCCATCATGGGCATCGTGTTCGGTATCGTGATTGTTCTTTCCGTTGAGTTCTTTGATAAGGTTGTCAAGATTGACGACCCTGTGGGTGCTGTTTCTGTCCACGGTGTTTGCGGCAGTCTGGGTACCATTATGGTGGGTCTGTTCGCTACCGGTGTTTCCACGGAAAAGGGCCTGTTCTACGGCGGCGGCTGGCACCTGTTGGGTACGCAGGCTTTGGGTGTTGTCAGTGTGGCAGTCTATGTGGCGGTGGTTATCACTATTGTGTTCTTCATTCTCAAGAAGACCATTGGCCTGAGGGTGGATGCAGAGCATGAGATCACCGGTCTGGATGTGACCGAGCACGGCCTTCTGACTGCCTACGCTGGCTTCGCGATGCTGCCTGACACCACCGCCGAGGATACTCTCGTGGTCGTTGCTGGTGAAGTGCCCGTAGCTGAGGCCGTACCCGTAAAGAAGATGCCTTCCTTCGAGGAAAATGAGGGAGCCAAGTTCACCAAGGTTGAGATCATCTGCAAGGAGTCCCGTCTGGAGAGCCTGAAGAATGCCATGGTCGACATTGGCATCACGGGCATGACCGTTTCCCATGTACTGGGCTGCGGTGTCCAGAAGGGCAAACCCGAATACTACCGTGGCGTTCAGGTGGAGCCCACCCTGCTGCCTAAGGTACAGGTGGATATTGTGGTGAGCAAGGTGCCTGTCCGGAACGTCATTGAAACTGCCAAGAAGGTGCTCTACACCGGACACATCGGTGACGGCAAGATCTTTGTTTACGATGTGGAGAATGTTGTAAAGGTCCGTACCGGTGAAGAGGGCTATGATGCTCTGCAGGATGTTGAATAATTAAATTTCCGGCCGGAGGGAGAACCGCATTTGCGGCTCTCCCAATGGTCGTGTTTAGGAGAATTGCTTATGTGTTCAATCATTGGCTATTGCGGCAAATGTGCAGAAAGAGAAACTTTTGTGAAAGGATTTGACCGTACCCTTTCCCGTGGTCCTGACGATACCCGTATGGTGGATGCAGGACAGGGCATTTTGGGTTTCCACCGTCTGGCCATTATGGGCCTAACCCCTGATGGGATGCAGCCCTTCGCTCTGAATGGGAGCTTTGCCGTTTGCAACGGCGAGATTTACGGCTTCGAGAAGCTGCGTCGGCAGCTAGAGGGAGCGTACACCTTCCAAAGTGACAGCGACTGCGAGGTTCTGCTACCGCTGTATGAAAAGTATGGCACCGATATGTTCGCCATGCTGGATGCGGAATTTGCCTGCATTCTCTATGATGGAAAAAAAGAGCAGTTTATTGCCGCCCGGGATCCCATCGGTATCCGGCCTCTGTATTATGGCTATGATGACAACGGAACCATCATCTTTGCCAGCGAGCCGAAGAACCTGGTCCACCTGACAGAAAAGATCCTGCCGTTCCCACCGGGACATTACTACTGTGACGGCAAGTTTACCTGCTACTGCGACATTGCAGCAGTGGCAGAATATCACAGCCATGATCTGGAAACGGTGTGCGATAACATTCGTGAAAAGCTGATTGCAGGTGTGGAAAAACGCCTTGTGGCCGACGCAAAGGTCGGTTTCCTCCTTAGTGGCGGTCTGGACTCTTCCTTGGTGTGTGCCATTGCAGCAAGGAAGAGCCGGACCCCCATCAGAACTTTTGCCATCGGCATGAGTGAGGATGCCATTGACCTGAAGTACGCAAAGCAGGTGGCAGATTACATCGGCAGTGACCACACCGAGGTCATCATCTCCCAAAAAGATGTGTTGGCTGCGTTGGAGCCTGTGGTTGAGCTGCTGGGCACTTTCGATATTACGACGATCCGGGCAAGTATCGGTATGTATCTGGTCTGCAAGTACATCCATGAAAATACCGATATCCGGGTGCTGCTTACCGGCGAGATCTCCGATGAGCTGTTTGGCTATAAATACACAGATTTTGCGCCGTCTGCCGAAGCGTTCCAGCTTGAAGCCCAGAAACGGATCCGGGAGTTACATATGTATGATGTGCTCCGGGCTGACCGCTGTATCAGCGTCAAC
>JAFOBK010000157.1 GCA_017381835.1 Oscillospiraceae bacterium
CCGACTGGGAAGGCTGGAAGATGCTGACCAAGGCTCTGGGCAGTAAAATGCAGCTGGTCGGCGATGATCTCTTTGTAACTAACACCCAGCGTCTGAAGCAAGGTATCGAATTGGGAATCGGTAACTCCATACTGATTAAAGTGAATCAGATCGGTACGCTGACGGAGACCCTGGATGCCATTGCCATGGCAAACCGGGCAGGCTATACCGCCATCATCTCCCACCGATCCGGTGAGACAGAGGATACCACCATTGCTGATCTAGCCGTTGCCCTCAACGCTGGACAGATCAAAAGCGGTGCCCCCAGCCGCAGCGACCGTGTTGCCAAGTATAATCAGCTTCTTCGTATCGAGGAGGAGCTTGGAGACCGGGCACAATATCCCGGCAAAGCAGCATTCTTTAACCTGTAATTACATAATAAAGCCAATGCCCGCAGTTTGATAAGAGCTGCGGGCGTTTTATAATGGAAAGAGTGTGCATTTCATTTTCCGCACTTCATAATCGTTTACGCTCAAACAATATTCTTCATATTTTCACATAGAAAATGCATTCCTTTTTCTGACTTTCCAGATTATACTAGAGGCGTATAATGAAAGTAAACACGCACAAGCAAATAAGAATCTGAAGACGGTGCCCTGGGTTTGACTGATTTGGAGAATCCAGATGCATTCTTTGCCGCAAAATCCACATTCGCTTAGAAGGAGACAGAAACATGAAACTTAATCCTATCATTACCAGTCTTTTGGAAATTGACATGTACAAACTCAGCATGGGCCAGTGCATCTATCATCAGTTCAGCGGCTATAAAACCACCTGGACCTTCCACTGCCGCAACAAGGATGTTTTCTTCACCCCGGAAATGGTGAACGAAATCAAAGAGCAGCTGCAGGCCTACTGTGCCCTTCGTTTCACGGAAGAGGAGCTGCAGTACATTGACTCCATCCGTTGGATAAAGGGCAGCTATGTGGATTTTCTGCGGCTTTGGCAGCCCCGATATGAGGATTTCACTATTTCCACCGATGCCCCTTGCGGTTTGGCTATTGAGGCTCGTGGATCCTGGCTGTGTAGTTCTATGTACGAGATCCCTATACTGGCCATCATCAATGAAGTCTACTTCCGGATGCAGTATGATTACGATACGCTGCTGCACTCTTTTGAGCAGAAGCTGGATGAGAAAATCGGATGGCTGATCTCCGGAAAGTATCACATTGGCAACTTCAGCGAATTTGGCCTGCGTCGTCGGCTCTCTGCTGAGGCCCAAGAGCTGGCGGTTAAAAAGCTGGTAGAAGCCAACAGCCGGTTCCACAGTGCAGACGGGTTGTGGTCCAAGTGCGTAGGTACATCCAATGTCTACCTCGCCAAAAAATACGGCATTATGCCAGTGGGCACTCAAGCCCATGAATTTACCATGTGCGTCGGACAAGGCAATCACCGCCATAACGCTGCCTACTCCAACTGGTTTGCTTTGGACGCTTGGGTCAAGGAATACGGCATTCTAAACGGCACTGCTCTAACCGACACCATCACCACCGACTGCTTCCTGAAGGATTTCAACCTGACATTCAGTACCCTCTTCAGCGGTGTCCGCCACGATAGCGGAGACCCCTACCGCTGGGCAGACAAGATGATTTCCCACTACGAAAAGCTGGACATTGATCCTAAAACCAAGACTCTGCTATTCAGTGACAGTCTGAATTTTGAGAATGCAGACGCGCTGTTTAACGCCTACAAAGGCCGCGCACAGGTAGCATTTGGCATTGGTACCTACATCAGTAACGATACCTGCGCACCGGCGCTGAATATCGTAATGAAACCCACATCCTGCAACTCCTGGCCGGTGGCCAAGGTCTCCGATGTGGAAGGTAAAGGAATGTGCCGTGATCAGAGCTATGTGGACTATCTTGCCCGCTGTATCAAGTGGCGAATGGACCACGAGTAATCGAAGCGAGGCCCCGGAGTTCACCTCCGGGGCACATTATATTGCAAAATTATCCATAATAAATACCTTGCAAAATACGGATTTTTCCAGTATACTTGATGAGTTTGAAGAAAAATACAGAAAGAGTGATTGCGATGGAAAAAGTAAACGACAGCAACAAATTAGCCATTCAAATGCTGATTGCAATGGTTTCGGGTATTCTCGTAGGCCTTCTGTTTATGGCAGCACGCGAATATTTCGGTGCAGACAGCACAGTCTGGAATACGGTAAACAACCTTCTGTTTCAGGATATAACAGCCTCCGGTGCCGAGCGTGCTATCGGTCTTTTCTATATCGTCGGTCAGCTTTTCATTCGGGCGCTTCAGCTCATTATTGTTCCCATGGTTTTCTGCTCCGTTGTGATGGCTATCAGCGAGATCAGCGAGGCCTCCACCCTTGGTCGTGTTTCCGCAAAAACCATCGGTTGGTTTATGATGACCAGCACAGTTGCCTTAGCTGCATCCGGTACTATTGCAATGATCTTCTACAAGTCCGGTCTGTTCAATGTCCACATTGAAGGTGTAACCGCAAGCTCCGGAACAACCGGCTCCAATCCCCTTCTGGTCATTCTGAACATTATTCCCAGCAACATTGGCGCTACCATGAGCGTTAACAATGCGGTGTTGGGCGTGGTGTTCATCTCCGTTGTTGTTGGTCTCAGCATGAACAAGCTCGGTCTGGGCAAGGAAAGTGCTATCTATCGGTTCTGTGAGGAAGTCAGCAAGATCGTTGTGACCTTCCTGAGCTTTACTGTCAGGAAGGTCGGTCCTGCAGCCATTTTTATGCTGCTGTGCCGCACCTTTGCTACTTATGGCATTGACTACCTGAAGCCCGCTTTGGCCTACTGCATGCTGACTGTTGCCATTCTGCTTGCATACCTGTTTATTGGCTACCCTCTTTACATCAGCCTGATCTGCAAGCTGAACCCCTATATCTTCATCAAAAAGATCTTCAAGGTTCTTGTTTTCGGCTTCTCTA
>JAFOBK010000158.1 GCA_017381835.1 Oscillospiraceae bacterium
GCCAAGGCCATCGCCACCCTGGACACCACCGTGGCTGCCGTGGAAGACAATCAGCCCCGCGTATACCACAAGTTCATCAGTCCCACCGAGGAAAAGGGCAAGCTGAAGGCTATCGAGTTCCAGAACGAAGAGAAATTCAACTTTGCTTTCGATATCGTGGACGAGCTGGGCCGCAACAAGCCCGAAAAGCTGGCAATGCTCCACATTTCCGAAGACGGCACCGAGCGCCGCTTCACCTTCCAGGATATGAAGAAGGAGTCCGCAAGAGCGGCTAACTACTTCAAGTCCCTTGGCATTAAGCGTGGCGACCGGGTCATGCTGGTGCTGAAGCGCCACTACCAGTTCTGGTTCGCCATCCTGGGTCTGCACAAGCTGGGCGCCATTGCCATCCCCGCCACCAACCAGCTGCTGGAGAAGGACTTCACCTACCGCTTTGCTGCCGGCAATGTAAAGGCCATCCTCTGCACCGCTGACGGAAATGTTGCCGATGCTGTGGACGCAGCAGCAGAAAAGTCTCCCAGCCTCACCACCAAGATTCTGGTGAACGGTTCCCGTGAGGGCTGGCACGACTTTAACGAAGAATACACCATGTTCTCCTCCCACTTCGCAAGAGCGGAGGATGCCCCCTGCGGCTCAGACCCCATGCTGATGTTCTTCACCTCCGGCACTTCCGGCTATCCCAAGATCGCCGCACACAACTACAAGTACCCCCTGGGTCACTTTATCACCGCAAAATACTGGCACCGGGTCAATCCCGACGGTCTGCACCTGACCATCTCCGACACCGGCTGGGCAAAGGCTCTGTGGGGCAAGCTCTACGGCCAGTGGCTGTGTGAGGCCGCAAACTTTGTCTATGACTTTGACCGGTTCGATGCCGAGAAGATCCTCCCCATGTTTGCCAAGTACCAGGTGACCACCTTCTGCGCACCTCCCACCATGTACCGTATGCTGATCAAGCAGGACCTGGGTCGTTTCGACCTCAGCTCCATCCAGCATGCTTCCACCGCCGGTGAGGCTCTGAACCCCGAGGTCTACCGCCAGTTTAAGAAGCATACCGGTCTTCCCATCAAGGAAGGCTTCGGCCAGAGTGAAAGCACCATCATCATCGGCAATCTGACCGGTGACAGCCACAAGGTTGGCTCTATGGGCAAGCCCGTACCCCTTTACAATGTATATCTGCTGGACAGCGAAGGTCATCCCGTTGACCGCGGCGAAACCGGCGAGATCTGTATCGATATTTCCAAGGGTCTGCCCTGCGGCCTGGCTTATGCCTACGAGGGTAATGAGGAAGTCACCGCAGAGACCTGGCGCGACGGTTACTACCACACCGGCGACCTGGCCTGGAAGGACGAGGACGGCTTCTACTGGTACGTTGGCCGTGCCGACGACGTGATCAAGTCCTCCGGCTACCGCATCGGACCCTTCGAAATTGAAAATGTTATTATGGAGCTTCCCTATGTTCTGGAATGCGGCGTTTCCGCTGCTCCCGACGAGATCCGCGGCCAGGTAGTCAAGGCAAGCATCGTGCTTGTAAAGGACTTCGTTGGTACCGATCAGCTCAAGAAGGAGATCCAGGACTACGTCAAACGCAGAACCGCTCCCTACAAGTATCCCAGAATCGTGGAATTCAAGGCAGAACTGCCCAAGACCACAAGCGGTAAGATCATCAGAAAAAAACTGTAATGTTAACCCCTGCCGGGGGCGGTACTTTCTTGGTCCGCCAAGAAAGTACCCAAAGAATGCGGCATAGTGGAGGCGCTGAGATCTTGCTCCCGCAAGAACAGGCGCCCTCCCCTATGTACCCCTCCCGCAGCGCTTAATCGTTAGATCGTACAATGTTTCGGTACAGTAAAAAAGAAAACCGAAACATTGCACAAGGTTACGACAGAAGGGCCTGGGGGATCCAAGGGGAACGGCGTGTCACGCGGGAGCGTGACTCTGCCCCTTGGTCGGCTTCTTTGGTAACTTTCTTGCCGAAACAAGAAAGTTGCCCGCCGGAGGCAACATCACAAGGAACAAACCTATGGAACACAAAAGACTCACATTATTTGCAGGCCATTACGGCAGTGGCAAGACCAATATTGCCGTCAATTACGCCCTGCACCTGGCAAAGGAAAATAAAAAAGTCTGCATCGCAGACCTGGACATCGTCAATCCCTACTTCCGCACCAAGGACAGCGCAAAGGAACTGGAGGAAGCCGGTGTTCACCTGATCTCCCCCCAGTTTGCCAACACCAACGTGGATCTGCCGGCGCTGCCTGCAGAGGCCTACCGGCTGGTGACGGACAAATCTTCCTACGGCATTATGGACATCGGCGGCGACGACCGGGGCGCTTATGCCCTGGGCCGGTATGTACCCGCCATCGTTGCAGAGAACAACTACCGGATGGCATTCGTGGCCAACTGCTACCGTCCCCTGACCCGTACTCCCGAGGATGCCCTGGAGGTCATGCGGGAAATCGAGGCTGCCTGCAGCCTGGAATTTACCTGCATCATCAATAACTCCAACTTAGGCACCGAGACCACCCCCGAGACGGTTCTGGACTCGATTCCCTACATTGAAAAGCTTTCTCAGCTTTCCGGCTTGCCAATTTTCCTGCATACTGCTACAATAGAGGTTGCAGCTGCCCTGGAAGGCAAGCTCTCCCCTGTACTTCCCTTGACATTGCAAGAGAAATATTTTGATTTACCCTCTCAGAAGCCGGCTGCCCGGCCTCTCTGGGGTTGATACCGGCACGACCACCGGTAAGAAGAAAAGGAGGACATTCAAATGGCAAAGTTAACATTTGAAACCGATCTGTGCAAAGGCTGCGGTCTGTGCGTAAATGCCTGCCCCAAGGGTTGCCTGACCATCGCCTCTGACAAGATCAACAAAAAAGGCTACTCTCCCGCTGTGATGGCAGATGAGGAAAAGTGCATCGGCTGCGCATTCTGCGCCACCATGTGTCCTGACTGCATCATCACCGTAGAAAAGTAAGGAGGCGCAATTATGGCAGAAAGAGTACTTATGAAGGGCAATGAGGCCATCGCAGAAGCTGCGATCCGTGCCGGCTGCCGTCACTACTTTGGCTATCCCATCACTCCCCAGACCGAGATCGCTGCTTACATGGCTAAGAAGATGCCCAAGATCGGCGGCGTGTTCCTGCAGGCAGAGAGTGAGATCGCATCCATCAACATGGTCTACGGCGCTGCCGCTGCAGGCGTGCGCGTTATGACCTCTTCTTCCAGCCCCGGAATTTCCCTGAAGGCAGAAGGCCTGAGCTATATCGCCGGCTCCGATGTTCCCGCTCTGGTTGTCAATGTCCAGCGTGGCGGTCCCGGTCTCGGCGGCATCCAGCCTTCCCAGAGCGACTATTTCCAGGCCACCAAGGGCGGCGGTCACGGCGACTACCGTATGATCGTCCTGGCGCCTGCTTCTGTGCAGGAAATGGC
>JAFOBK010000159.1 GCA_017381835.1 Oscillospiraceae bacterium
ACACAGACGCCGCACTTGGTGCATTTGCTTTCATCTACAACTGCCTTGCCGTCCACAACGCTGACCGCCTTGGACGGGCAGTTTGCAGCCACTGCGCACTTCTTGCAGCCGCCGCAGATCTCAGGATCGAAGGAAAACTTTCTGCAGCCTTCCACGCCTACATCGTTGAGGCTGGGCTTCATGCAACTGTTAGGGCAGCCGCCCACACCGATCTTAAACTTGTGGGGAAGTTTCACATTGCCCATGCCCACATAGAATTTATCGTGAATGGCCTGGGCCAAACCCTGGGTGTCAATGTTGCCGTAAATACAGGTAGTGCCTTTGCAGGCTGTAACGGGACGGATCTTTGCGCCGGTACCACCGAAGCTAAGGCCGTGCGCCTCCACAAATTGCTCTGCAGCGGGGATTTTTTCAAAGGGGATTCCCTGGATCTCCGCGGAAAGGCGGGATGTAAAAATCACCATTCCATTGCCGAAGGTTTCTGCGCATTCGGCAATGGTACGCAGTGCATCCGGTGTCAGCTGCCCGCCTACAGTTACAATTCTGCCGGAAAAGCATTCCGTACCCCGGTTCTGCAGAAAACCTCTGCCCTTTACACTTGTAATTTGCTCTTTCGTAAGACCCATATAAAACGCTTCCTTTCTTCCTGGAGCAGGAAGTCTGCTCTAATTGACAGACTCCTGCAAATACAGTACAATCGTTACCATAATCATATCAATGTCTGATAATGTTGTCAACAATATGGAAGGATTTGTTCCGGAAGCCCTATGAAAAAGAAAACCACTCGTTTAATCATGATTCTGCTGCTTTTCGCGTTTGTTCCCATAATGATATCTTGCGGAAGCAATCCCACTGCTGCGGGGGAAAATGTCGTTACTTTCACAGATGCTTTGGGCAGAGAGGTGAGCATAGAGAAAGAACCTGGCCGGGTGGCTGCGCTGATCGGCAGTTTTGCGGATATGTGGGTGCTTTCCGGCGGTGATCTGTGTGCTGCGCCGGAAGAAGCATGGGCAGATTATCTGCTGGAGCTTCCGGATGCCGTGAATATCGGCGGCGCCCATTCCCCAAATATGGAATTGCTGCTGTCGGCAGATCCTGATCTGGTGATTGCCAGCGCATCGACTGCATCCAATGTGGAAATGATGGATGTATTGGAAGCTGCGGATATTCCGGTGGTATACTTTGATGTGGACAATTTTGAAGATTATCTGAAAATGCTGGATATTTGTACCGACATCACCGGCAGAAAAGATCTCTATGAGAAAAACGGTCTGCAGATTCAGGTGGAAATTGAGGCCGTCAAGTCTGCGTTTGCAAGCAGCGGTCTCTCTGAGCAGGAGCGCAAAATCCTGCTGCTCCGGGCTCACTCCGGTGCGGTGAAGGCAAAGGGCAGCGACGGTACGATTCTGGGTGAAATGCTTTGTGACCTGGGCTGCATCAACATCGCCGACAGTGATAGCGCTATGTTGGAAAATCTCAGTGTGGAAAGTGTGATCCGTCAGAATCCTTACCGGATCTTTGTTGTGACTATGGGCGATAACAGCGAAAAAGCCATCCGAAATTTACATCAAATGCTGGAATCCAACCCGGCATGGGGCACTCTGGAGGCCGTTGCAAAAGACCGCATACATATCATGGATCGTAACCTTTTTAACAGCAAACCAAATGCAAGATGGGCGGAATCCTATGAGAAACTTAGCAGTATTTTTTTTGAAAACGAATAAAACAAGATGGTTGTATGTCGCGGGTGTTTTCTTTCTGGTCTTGGCTGCTGTCTTGAGTATTATGCTGGGCAGTACAGTCCTTTCCTGGGCGGAGATGGCAGCAGCCTTTCGGGATGGATGCAATGCCACCGCGGGAACCCGTATTTTTGCTTATGTCAGATTGCCCAGAACCCTGGCATCACTGGCTTGCGGCGCGGCACTTGCTGTTTCGGGCGCTGTGATCCAGGGCGTGTTGGCTAATCGGCTGGCTTCTCCCAGTATCATTGGTGTCAATGCCGGCGCTGGTCTGGCAATTACTGTTTGTACGGCTTTGGGAGTTGTAGGCGGATGGCAGATGTCGTTATGGGCTTTTGCGGGCGCATTCGGTGCGGTGCTGCTGGTCAGCCTGGGAGCGAAGCGATGGGGCGCATCCCGCAGTACGGTGATCCTGATGGGTGTTGCGATGAATGCGCTGCTGGGTGCTGTCAGTGATACGGTTACGGCACTTCTGCCGGATGTCAGCGTCATGAGCAACCATTTTAAAATCGGTGAGTTTGCCGCCCTGGGCTATGGGCAGCTCCTGCCGGCGGTAACGATCATCGTACTCACCGTTCTGGTCCTATGCACCATGCATAATCAAATGGATGTGCTGACGCTGGGGGAGGAAACTGCCCGGGGTTTGGGCATGAATGCCCCCTTGATGCGTGTAGTTTTTCTCCTTTTGGCAGCGCTCCTGGCCGGATGTGCGGTTAGCCTGGCCGGATTATTGTCCTTTGTGGGTTTGCTGGTTCCCCATGCTGTTCGCCGTATGGCCGGAAATAAGGCATCGGATCTTATGGGGTTGTGCGGGCTTTACGGAGCAGGTTTTGTCTGCCTTTGCGACACTGCGGCAAGAACCCTGTTTGCACCCTATGAAATCCCCGTGGGTATTATCATGGCCTATTTGGGTGCACCTTTCTTTGTGTTTATTTTGCTGAAAGGGAAGGGAGGCCGCCCCAATGATTGAACTGAAATCTGTCACTGCAGGCTACGGCAGCCATACCGTTTTGAAAGATATCAGTGCCTTCTTTGAAAAAGGACAGCTGACCGGCATCATCGGTGTAAACGGCTGCGGTAAAAGCACCTTGCTGAAGGCAATGCTGAATTTACTGCCGCTGACCGGCGGCGAGGTGACCATTGACGGTATCGGGACTCCCAATTTAAACCGGCGGGAAATTGCCCGAAAAGTTGCCTATCTTGCCCAGGAGAAAAACACACCGGATATGACAGTGGAGCAGATGGTGCTTCACGGAAGATTCCCTTACCTGGCATATCCCAGGCGCTATACCGGGCAGGACAGGCAGATTGTGCAAGCGGCCATGACGCAAATGGGAATCGAATCCTTTGCCGCGAAACCCCTATCTACTTTGTCCGGCGGCATGCGGCAGAAGGCGTATCTTGCAATGGCATTGGCGCAGAGTACCGATTACATTCTTTTGGATGAACCGACTACCTTCCTGGATATTGCCCACCAGTTTTCCCTGATGAACACGCTACGGGAACTGGCTGACAGCGGTAAGGGCATCATTGCGGTGATGCATGATCTGCCTATGGCATTTGCTTTTTTCGATCGAATTCTCCTCCTGCACGATGGCCGGGTTGTGTGCTATGATAAGCCTGCGAATCTTTGCGGGATGGGCGTGATAGAAGATACATTTGGTGTTTCTGTTGTGCCCTCGGCGGAAGACCGGGGCTATCACTATCGGTATCCCTTCATAGAGAAATAGCGCCAACCTATTCCAGGGAAAAACTGCGGTAGAATAAAATCCCCGAGCCTTTATAGGCTCGGGGGTTCTATTCTGCAGTTAAGAATCTTTTTATGTGAAAAAACGAAACTTGGCGGCACCGGTATCGTGATCGTAGGAGAGCATCTCAAAACCCAGACCGCTTTCGTCAGCAAGAGCCTGATACACATAGCGGCAAGTACCTTCAAAGCTCTCATGGGGGATGATATCCCTGGACTTTAGATGCTTGACTGCAGGACAGTAGTGAATGGTCACAACCAAAGTATCGGCGCTTTCCTCAATTTGCAGTGCATCGGGCGCTTTTTCGGTGTCATAGAGCCATTTTAAGTATTCGGTAATGGCGGGAAGACCGGCTTCTTTGATTTTTGCAAGGAGTGGCTTGTGAAAGGCTAAAGTGAATTTGGTCAGATATTCCCGCAGACCTTGCTCACCATAATGCTCTGCAATATATTCAACGCCTCTTGCCAAACTGTTGTGAAAATCCGGATGCAGATAGGAATAGGCTTCGGAGGTGGTGTGCAGTGTCATGGTGCCGGGCCGGTTCATGGGACACTTACTGGGGTCTTCAGCGAATTTGCAGCCTTCCATTTCGCAGGTATACATCCGATCCATAAATTCCTGGGGGTCACCTTTGAATTTCTCGGGGTCATAGATGATGGAGCGGCAGGTGGCATTTTCATTTCCCCGGTAGTCCATGCAATGCTTTACACCGTATTTGCCCAGCACGATTTCATAGCTGTCGCAATGTTTGCAGTATTCGTCAAAGGGTTCCATATAACCCAGTTTCTGAAAACGGCCTTTGGAAGGGCAGTGATGCATACAGCCCAGCCACCAGCCCTCCTCCTCGTTATAGAGCATGGTATTGTCGCAGGCCTCTTCGGTGAATACCACATACCAGTTCTCCCAGCAGGTCCGGAGCTTGCCAAACTTGGGAATCAGATGGTTCAGGGGGTGATTTTCCGGCTTGAACAGATCTTTCCAAAATTTGTATACCGCTTCCCGTCCGCTGGTCTCGTCGATATATTTGAAAAGCTCACTGTAAGCGGGGATAAATTCTGTGCAGGAAATCATAGGCTACCTCCTTATTTGAAAAAGCGGAATTTGGCAGCGCCGGTTTCGTGGTCATAGGAAAGCATCTCAAAACCAATGCCGGACTCTTTGGCAATCACATCGTATACTGCGCTGGTACCCATCTCATAGCAGGGGTGAGGCGTGAAGTTTCTGAATTTGAAATGCTTCACAGCAGGGCTGTAGAGAACAGTTACGTCCAAAGCGTCCTCTGTAAGCTCCATTTGCAGTGCATCGGAGGCTTCTTCTTCCGTGTAGAGCCAGGTCAGGTAATCGGCGATGGCAGAAAGGCCGGTCTCCTTGATTTTGGCAAGCAGCGGCTTGTGGAAGGCCAGGGTGTACTGGGTCAGATATTCTCTAAGGCCTTCCTCACCATACTGCTCATAGCCGTACTGGAGGCAATGGGCCATGCTCACATGAAAATCCGGATGCAGATATTTATAGGCTTCAGAAGTGGTGTGAAGGGCCATGGTGCCGGGATGGTTTATGGGACATTTGCTGGGATCATCGCCGAATTTGCAGCCTTCCATTTCGCACTTGTACATGGTATCCAGGATTTCCTGGGGATCGCCTTTGAACTTGTCCGGGTCAAACATGACCTCTCTGCACTTGGCGCATTCGTTGCCGCGGTAGTCCATCACATGGCCGACACCCTGCTTTTTAAATACGATGTCATAGCCGTCGCAATGCTTGCAGTATTCCTCGAAAGGCTCCATATAGCCCAGCTTCTGGAACCGGCCTTTGGAGGGGCAGTGGTGCATACAGCCGATCATCCAGCCCTCTTCTTCGTTGTAGAGCATGGTATTGTCGCAGGCTTCTTCGGTGTAGACCACATACCAATTTTCCCAGCAGCCACGGAGCTTGCCGTATTTGGTGATGAGACCATCCAGGGGAGAATTGCCCGGCTGGAACAGGGCATCCCAAAAATCATACACAGCCTGGCGACCGCTCTTTTGGTCGATGTATTTGAAAAATTCACTGTAGGCAGGAATAAACTCGGTGCAGGAAATCATGGTGCGGTTCTCCTTTCAATCGGGAAAATAAAACAACTCATAAATTCATTATATCAAATGGGTTCGGATTGGCAAGAAATAAAGAAAAGCAGAACATCCAAAAGAACGTTCTGCTTTTTGTGTAAATTATCGGGTATCCTTGCCGGCGGCTTTCATGGTCTTCTGAATATGGGCTACGCCAAAGATTAAGCAGACAAAGAGGACTGTTAGATAAATGGGGAACACACCCATGCCGAAGACTTGACCCAGCAGACCGCACAGCAGAGGTGCCGCCAGGAAGCCGGTGTTGGAGGCTGCCATTTGGGCGCCGATGACAGACTGGGAGATATCAGCACCGAAGTTTTGCGGGGTGAGATAAGTAAAATTGGGGAAGAGGGGGCTGTTGCCCATGCCTACCAAAAATAACCCGATGACCACCGTAAAACCAGGGAGGGGGAGCAGGAGTAGCACCATGGCGATGCCCATCACAGCAAGACCCATGCGGATGATTTTCCAGCAGCTGAGCTTGGTTGCCAAAATGCCGGAGAGCAACCTGCCCAGGGTGAAGCCTACAAAATAGAAAATCATCGCCTTGGCAGCGTGGTCAGCGGCCATGCCTTTTGCTTCAACCAGGAATGTACTGCCCCAGGTGTTGGTGGCATTTTCAATGCCGCAGCTGGTAAGGAACAATATCCACATGTTTTTTACACCGGGAATTTTGGACAGTTCCCGGATGGAGAGTACTTTTACGGGGGTTTCTTCCTGAACCTCTTTGCCACCTACTTTCTTCCAAAGGGACAGGGTGAGGAACAGCACCAAGGCAATACCCACCTGGATGAAGAAGGCTGACCGATAGCCGCCCCGCCAGCCGGCGGAAGTTGCCAAAAGCCGGGACATGAGATAAGGGCTTATGGTGATGCCGATGCCGTAGAAGCAGTGCAGCAGGCTCATCTGAGAGGAAGTGTAGTGCAGCGCTACATAGTTGTTAAGACCTGAGTCGATGGCACCGGCGCCCAAGCCGAGGGGAATTGCCAAAAAGCACAGGGGCAGGAAGCTGCCGGAAAGGGAGAATCCCAGCAGTGCCGCGGCGGTCATTGCGGTGCTGAATGCGGTGACTTTGCCCGTACCGTATTTGGCAATGACCCGGGAGCTGAAAAGGCTGGAGGTGATTGTGCCGCAGGTCACAATTACGGTGATGATGCTTCCCATGGAAAAGGGGAGTGACCATTCCGGATAAATGGCCGGCCAGGCTGTTCCGAACAGAGAGTCGGGCAGCCCCAGGCTGATAAAGGCAAGATAGATGATGATCAGAAGAACAGTAGCCATAGCACTCTCCACTTGTTATTTATAGTGCATTCATCATATACTAAATTTGTCAGAAATGGAAGCATTAGTTTGGTTGCATCATGCTTCATAAAGACACGTCATTGCGAGGAGGCCTAAGGCCGACGTGGCAATCAGCAACCTTATGTTGCATCAAATACAGCAATATGGTATAATATGCGAAAAAATGATCGGAGGGACTGCTATGGGCTTCGGATTCTTTTCTATTATGGAATTTATTTTTCCCTTGTTTTTTATAGGTTTCTTTGTGGCGTTTTTTATCATTTTGTTCCGCGGATTAAAGGAGTGGAACAAGAATAACCAAAGCCCCAGGCTGACGGTGGATGCCATCGTGGTAGGCAGACGGGATCACCGCAGCCGCAGCGGTCAGAACCACATGACCCACACAACCTATTACATCACCTTCCAGGTGGAGAGCGGCGACCGGATGGAGCTGCATGTGCCTTCCCATGAGTATGGCTATATCATTGAGGGTGATCATGGCAAGCTCACCTTCCAGGGCACCCGCTTCCTCAGCTTCGAGAGGACATAAATGATTAAAAGCCAAGCTGCAAAACGCAGCTTGGCTTTTTGCGGCGAGTCGCCACTGACAGCTTCGTGCTCGGTGCAGTGTGTTTCGTTACTGCCCTGATCCGCTAGGTATCGTCACTGCGGAAGTATTCGACAAATTGGAATTTGTAAACCTAAATTAAATGGTTCTTGCCATTTCGTATTGCTTTGTGATTTCAACAAAGCCGATGTCTATAAGCATTTGTATGACATCGCAACAAGCACAATCAATATTTTGTGCCATAGCAGTGGGGTATCGATTGATTAAAGCAGAAACAACATCCTTTAATGCGTCCAATTCATTATAATGCATCTGTATAATTTCTCCATGCCTTTTTGCATAAATACAGTATGCTTGGTCATTAAGAT
>JAFOBK010000160.1 GCA_017381835.1 Oscillospiraceae bacterium
AGGGCAGACTGCTGGTCACCGGCAGCACCCGAAATGGCAACGGGAGCACCGAAGAAGGATGCCTCTGTATAGCCGTAAATTTCGCTGGAGGGAACGGGCTTGGGAAGCATGGAGGCGGGAATGCCCATCAGTTCCAGAATTTCCTCATCCCAGCAGAGGCTGTGGATATTGAAGAGCATGGTGCGGGAAGCGTTGGAATAGTCGGTCACATGGACTTTACCGCCGGTCAGCTTCCAGATCAGCCAGGTTTCCACGGTGCCAAAGAGAAGCTCACCCTTTTCTGCCTTTTCCTTTGCACCCGGGATGTTCTCTAAAATCCAGCGAACTTTGGTGCCGGAGAAATAGGGGTCGATCACAAGACCGGTTTTACTGCGAATTTTTTCTACCCATCCGCCCTTCATCAGCTGATCGCAATAATCAGCAGTACGGCGGCATTGCCACACGATGGCATTGCAGATGGGTCTGCCGGTGTATTTATCCCATACAATGGTGGTTTCTCTTTGGTTGGTAATACCGATGGCGGCGATATCCGCGGGACTGATACCTAAGTTCAGAAAAGCCTGCCGTGCTACCTCCAATTGGGTAGAGAAAATCTCATCGGCATCGTGCTCCACCCAGCCGGGTTTAGGGAAAATCTGGGTAAATTCCTTTTGGGCCATTGCCTGGATCTGACCGGCTTCATTAAAGAGAATGCAGCGGTTGCTGGTGGTGCCGGAGTCCAGCGCCATAATGTACTTTGCCATATGTGCCTCCTTATGAAAACAGGGCTGCATGCGCAGCCCTGCGAAAAATACGGTGTCATTGCGAGGGCACTTGTGCCCGTGGCAATCCCCTCGATTTATTGGATATGGGTATGGTTGTTGATGTGATCCTCACAGTAGCAATGGTAACCGCTGCAGCGGGAGCAGTAGCGGAACTCCAGTTCCGGATTGGTGACATCGGTTCTGCCGCATACGGTGCACTTGTGGGTGTAGGCCTCTTTCACTGTTGCGGTGGTAGCCTGATAAGAACCGGCGGTGGGGAAGGGGACTGTGCCGGTCTTCTTCTGCTGGGGTGTTTTCTTTTTAAAGAGTCTGCGGGCGTTCAGCCGCCAGGTCAGAGGAATCACATTCAGTACATCCTTGCCAAAGAACAGGAAGTAGTTGGCGATGGCCACAAGAGGGAACAGACTGAAGGGGAAAAGACCTGCAGCGGTATACTGCACAACATCGTACATGACCAGGAACAGATCCAGGAGTGCGAGGATCCAGGCCTTCACGGGAATGATGAAGAACAGCAGAAAATGAGCATCGGGGTATAGGGTTGCATAACCCAGGAGCAGACTCAGATTCAGGTGATACACAAGATTTCCGCCAACCAGGGAAGACACATCCAGTACATAGCTGCCTGCAGATACGGTCATGCCGCCGAAGAGCATTGCGAAAATGTCCATCAGGATCATGCCGGTAAAATAGAAAAGATTGAACCGGAAAGAGCCCCAGACATTCTCCATGGCTCTTCCCAGGGAGAAGCAGCATAAAAGGCTTACCATCATCAGCAGGATATTTCCTGCATTAAGGGTAAAGACATAGGTAAACAGCCGCCAGACCTGGCCTTGCAGAATCAGGCTGCGGTTAAAGCATAAAACATTATACAAAGTATTGCTGTTGTCCACAAGGCTCAGAATATAGACGATGGCAGTACCGATGGTAATGTACAGCATCAGATTGGGAATGCCTTTGCTGCGGTTCTGATAGCAGAAGCGCTCAAAGTTTCTGCGAAGTTTTTTCAATGGGTTCATCTCCTAAATGACTATATTGACTGAGAGTATCATACCAGTTTTTAGCGTAAATGTCCATAAAGGAATTATGAACAAAAAAAGATTAAAAAATAATACATTTTAGGGTTGACAAATAGGGAATTTACTGTAAAATATGGTCGAACTGCATACATGCCTTATCAAGAGTGGTGGAGGGAACGGCCCGATGAAACCCGGCAACCTGCAAAAGCGTGGTGCCAAATCCGGCGGCGAACGATAGATGAGGATTCGATCAACACACACATCGAATCGTCGGTGTGTGCTTTTTTATTGTTTAGTTGTGTTTGTGTTGTATTTGAAAGGATAAGAATCATTAATGGAAAAAAGACTGTTTACTTCTGAATGTGTTACCTGCGGCCATCCCGACAAAGTGGCCGATGCTATCTCCGATGCCATCCTGGATGCATGCCTGGAGCAGGATCCCGGTTCCCGCGTTGCTTGTGAAACCATGGTTACCACCAATTTCTGCCTGATCTGCGGTGAGATCACCACCAAGGCCAATGTGAATTACGAAGCTGTTGCCCGCCAGGTCATCCGTAAGATTGGCTACACTGTTCCCGGTGACGGCTTTGATGCCCACACTGTGGAGATCCTCTGCAAGATTCACACCCAGTCTGCAGACATCGCTATGGGTACCAACGATGAGGTGGGCGGTGCCGGTGACCAGGGTATGATGTTCGGCGGTGCCTGCACCCAGACTCCCGAGCTGATGCCCCTGCCCGTGGCTCTGTCCCGTGCGCTTTCCAACCGCCTGACCAGCTGCGTACAGAGCAATGATCTGCTGCGCCCTGATGGCAAGACCCAGGTCAGCGTGGAGTTCGATGAAGCTGGCAATGTGGTTGGCATCGATACTGTGGTCGTGTCCATCATGCACAGTGAAGACTTCGTCATTGAGGAAGTCCGCCGCTATATTCGCGAGGGTGTCATTGCTCCCGTGCTGGCCAAGTACGGTTTTGATATCAAGGATGTTGCCAATATCCATATTAACCCCACCGGAAATTTTGTCATCGGCGGCCCCAACGGTGATACCGGCCTCACCGGCCGTAAGATCATCGTAGATACCTACGGCGGCTATTTCTCCCATGGCGGCGGTGCGTTCTCCGGCAAGGATCCCACCAAGGTGGATCGGTCCGGTGCTTACATGGCACGTTACATGGCAAAGAATGTTGTTGCTGCAGGCCTGGCAGAGAATGTGCAGGTGCAGCTGGCTTACGCCATCGGTGTAGCTGAGCCCGTGTCCGTTCGTGTGGAAACCTATGGCACCGGTAAGATCGCTGATGAGGAGATCACCGCGCTGCTTCGCAAGACCTGCGATCTGACCCCCGCCGGCATCATCAAGAAGCTGGATCTGCGCCGCCCCATTTACGGCAAGACTGCCCTGGAAGGCCATTTCGGTGTGGAGGATCGTCCCTGGGAGGAGACCGACCTGGCTGCAAAGCTGAAGGAACTGGCAAATCTGTAATAGTTAAGAGTGCTGAGAAAAAAACTCAGCACTCTTTTTTAATTTTCTGTAACGTGAATTGACATTTGAAATCTGTCACACTATACTTGAAGCTAGATATGTTAAAGAGAATTGAGTTGTAGACAGATATGAAAAAACAAACTGTTTGGAAGATTTTAATACTGGTATTGTTCCTGGCAATGGTGACAGCGGAGGTCTTCGCGGCGATCACCGTTGTCAATCTGGATATGCTGCCCACCGGCTTTTTAATAGCCTTGCTGGCGCTGCTGGCTGTCTTTGCGCTGATCATCGGGTTGATGTTTTTTGTAAAGGGCAAAAAGTCCGGAAAGGCCAGACGCATCATTGCGGCAGTCCTGGCGGTTTTGCTGCTGTGCGGCTGCGTTGTGATTTCTACCGTAGCCTCCGATGTGCGTAAGACCATCCAGGCCATGAGCCGTGATATGTTTGATCTACCCACAAGAGAGATTTATGTGCTGGCAGATAATAGTGCCCAGGACCTGAATGCGGCATCCGGATTTACCTTTGGCTATTTGAAGGCCTATGATGAGGCATGTACCACCCAGGTGTTTGATAGAATCCGGGAAGAAATCGGAAAAGAACCTGCCACCGCAGGCTATGTCAGCATTGGCACCATGATCCAGGCACTCTTTGAAAACCGGATCGATGCCATTATCCTCAACGGCGGTATTGTCAGCATCCTGGAAGATACGGAAGAATTCATGGATTTCTCCACAGCAACAAGAGTGCTGGAGCAATTCCGCGTGGAAGAGCCGGAACTTCCTTTGGAAGATTTTCTGATCCATTCCGAAGAGGCAGTCGTTCCCGAGGAAACCGTTTATGTTGAAGAGGAAGAAACAGAACCGACCCAGGTAGCGGTGGACTTTTCTTCCCTGGAACCCTTTATTATCTATGTCAGCGGATCTGACAGCTATGACACGGAAATTGTAACCAGCGGCAGAAGTGATGTCAACATTCTGGCGGTGGTGAATCCTTTGAGCAAGCAGGTTCTGCTGATCAATACCCCCCGCGACTATTATGTGGAAAATCCTGCAGCCAAGAGTGATCTGGAAAAAGAAGAAAAGCTGGATAAGCTGACCCACTGCGGTATTTACGGTATTAAAAATTCCATGCGAACCCTCAGCAGACTTTACCGCAACAATGTGGATTATTATGTCCGGATCAATTTCTCCGGCTTTAAGAAAATGATCGACGCCCTGGGCGGCGTGACGGTCTATTCTGACTATGCCTTCACCGCCATCACCCGTACTCCCATTGAGGAGGGCGAAAACCATCTGAACGGCCAGCAGGCCCTGGACTTTGCCCGTGAAAGAAAGACACTTCCTGACGGTGACGCAGCCCGTGGCCGCCATCAGATGCAGGTCATCACCGCGGTCATCGAAAAGGCAACCTCCGGTACAACCATCATTTCCAATTATTCTGATATTATGGACAGCGTGGAGGGTATGTTTACCATGAACATCCCGCCGGAGCTGATCAGCGAGCTGATGAAAATGCAGCTGTCGGATATGGCCCGCTGGAATATCGTCAGCTATTCCGTGACCGGCAGCGGTCTGCAGGCAGAAACTTATTCTATGCCCGGCATGGAGCTTTGGGTCACGCAGCCCAATCAGTACTCCATCAATAAAGCCATCCGTCTGATCGATATGGTCTTTAAGGGCGAGCGACTGACAGAAGAAGTGATCAATAGTATTAGCTGATAGAAAAGGCGGTTCTTTTGAACCGCCTTTTTCATATTTTCTTTGCATTTTGGGCATTGTGTGATATGATAAAGAAAACTGAAAAGCGGAGGGATTCCATGCTGGATTATATTCGTATTGCCTGCGCTGTACCTGAGGTGCAGGTTGCCAATGTAGAAAAGAATACCCGTGATATCTGCGACTTTATGGAAAAAGCAGACATGCAAAATGTGGATGTGCTGGTGTTCCCGGAACTTGCCATGACCGGTTACTCCTGCGGTGATCTGTTCTTGCAGGATGCCCTGCACGATGCTGTGGAGGAAGGCCTTGTAAAGATTTTGGAATGCTCCGCTGCCCATCCGCACCTGACGGCGGTTGTGGGTCTGCCCGTTCGAAGCGGAATCAAGCTGTTTAACTGCGCAGCTGTGATCTGCGCCGGTACTTTGGCGGGACTTGTCTCAAAGAGCTTCCTGGCAGATTACGGTGAATCTTCCGAGAGCCGCTGGTTCAGTACCGCTTCCGAGGGCACTGCCGTGACTTTGGCAGGAACCACTTTGTTTGTAGACAGTGAAACTTTGTATCCCATTGCCGATACCATGTTGGGCGTTGAAGTTTGTGAGGATCTGTTTGCTCCCATTGCACCTTCTGCGGTGCATGCGTTAAGCGGTGCAGAAGTGATTCTGAATTTGGCAGCGTCTGCTGAAACTGCCGGCAAGCGGCAAATGCGTAAGAACCGTGTTCTGGATCAGTCTGCTGCCTGCAAGTGCGTTTACGCTTATGTATCCGCAGGCTATAGTGAGTCTACTTCCGATTTGGTATACTCCGGTCATAGCATGATTGCGGAAAACGGCACAATGCTGCAGGAAAATTCCAGCCTGACCGATACCGGTTATATGCTCGTTCAGGACTGTGACCTGGGTAAGATCCGGGCTGAGCGCCGCCGCAATACTACTTTCCGTAAATCCGCCGAACGCTACGGCAGTGATCTTTCTGATCTGACACCTTTGGTGACGGAACTTCGTTCCGATGGCGGCCTCCATCCTCTGCAGAAGCTACCCTTCATTCCTTCCACAGCCGCGGAGCGGAAAGCCTACTGCCTGGATGTATTCCAGCTCCAGGTCACCGGCTTGAAACAGCGCCTGAAGACCATCAATTCCAATGCGGTCATCGGTATCTCCGGCGGTTTGGATTCCACACTTGCGCTGCTGGTTGCGGTAGAAGCTATGCGCCAGCTGGATAAGCCCTTGACCAATGTCTACGGTGTCACCATGCCTTGCTTCGGCACCTCTGATCGCACCTACAATAATTCCTGGGATCTGATGAAGAAACTGGGTATCGACGCCAAGGAAATCAGCATCAAGAATGCGGTTACACTCCATTTCCAGGATATCGGTCATGATATGGGTGTACACAACGGCACTTATGAAAACTCCCAGGCAAGAGAGCGCACCCAGATTCTCATGGACTACGCAAGTACCGTAAACGGTATTGTAGTGGGTACCGGCGACCTGAGTGAGCTGGCTCTTGGTTGGTGCACCTACAACGGCGACCATATGAGCATGTACGGTGTCAACGGCACCATTCCCAAAACCCTGATCCGCTGGATTATTGAAGCGGTTGCGGAGCTGCCCACCTTTGCTGTTGCAAAGGATGTATTGATGGACATTCTGGATACCCCCATCAGCCCCGAGCTGTTACCCCCCGATGCAGAGGGTAAGATCAGCCAGCAGACAGAGGATTTGGTTGGCCCCTATGCCCTCCATGATTTCTTCCTGTACCACATCCTCCGCTACGGCTTTACCCCCACCAAGATCTACACCATGGCTTGCCGTGCATTCCGGGATGACTTCGAACCCGAAATCATTAAAAAGTGGCTGCGCACGTTCTACTGGCGCTTCTTCACCCAGCAGTTCAAGCGTAACTGCATGCCCGACGGAGCAAAGGCAGGACCTCTGGGTCTTGGCCCCCGTGGGGATTGGAAGATGCCCAGTGATGCCTCCGGCCGTATCTGGCTGACTGAAATTGAAAAACTCTAAACGCGCAAGGGCAGGTCTGCGGACCTGCCCTTACTTTTGTGTCATTGCGAACCAGTGAGCACACTGGTGTGGCAATCTCCTTCGAATTTTGTGGCATTGTTTCAAAACAAAACCGGCTGCAGCTGCTTTCCCTCCAAAGCTGCCGACAAAGTTTCCGGAATCCGGGTAAAATCAGCCACCATGCTGGTGGGTTTGTTCTCCGCGTCATCCTGCCGGAAGGGAACAAAATAGTAGTTCTTTCTTGCCAGCAATCTGCCGATATTTTCCGCAGCGGCACCCAATGCGTCATTGGTAGAAACGGCAATGATCACAGGCCTTCCGTTTCTCAGATGGCTCTTGGTTGCCATAGTCACCGGCCCGTCAGCAATTCCGTGGGCAAGTTTGGCCAAAGTATTGCCGGTACAAGGCGCGATGATCAATGCATCCAGTAACTTTTTCGGCCCGATCGGCTCAGCGTCTGCGATTGTTCGTATCACAGACCGGTTGCAGATCCGCTCTGCCAAAGTGACAAATGCTTCCCCTTTTCCAAAACGGCTGTCGGTTGTGCAGGATGCGGCAGACAAAATCGGGAAAACTTTATGTGATTGCGTCAGTAATTCCATCACGGGAAATACTTTGCTGAAGGTGCAAAAAGAGCCGCACATGGCAAATCCGATATTCATACTCATTTCTCCTTGACCCATTGGATAATTGTCTGAGCGATCAGAGAGCCGGAACTTTCGGGCGCCAATAAGCCCGGAAGTCCCCGGGCCTGCAGAATATCCCGCCCTGCGATCCCCGGGATGGTTGCCAGATCTATTTTCAGCGCAGTGCCGTGTGCTTCAGGCAGAACCATAGCAGGTACGGTATTGATAATCAGCCGGAAATCCTCTGAACGGATTTTCTCTATTGGCAGGCTCCGATATCCCAAAGCCTCAATCATCACTCTGCGGGACTCTTTTCTGGCGGCAACGGTTACGCATGCGCCCAAAGCGTGAAGAAGTTTGGCAAGACATTTTCCAATGCGCCCCCAGCCAATCACCAACACCGGACACTTTTCTAAAGTTACCGGAAGCTTTGTTAAAGCAAGTTCCAAAGCACAATGGGCTGTAATACCGGCATTCCGGGCCAAATACCAGGGGTCATCCAAAAGATCCAATACTTCATATTCCTCCAGTTCCGGTCTGCGCAGATTTCCGCCGATCACAGTTACATTTTTCGGAAGCTCAGAAAGAATTTTCGTTAAATCCCCGCCGCCTTTGATAGACCCGTCTGCTTCAAAACTTGGTATGGGCAGAAGAAGGTGGGTCACCGTGTGATCGGGGCAGGGGAGAAAGACCGCGCCTTCCTCCATTAAAAAGGCTGCGGCATAATAAAGCGCCTTGCTGCTGCCAGCGCAGTAGAAAGTCAAGTCATTCATGACGAATCCCCCTTTCATGCCATAATATGTGGCTGAGGAACCGGTAGTGCTTGATTTTTTGCCACCGCATTGTATAATAATAGTAAGAGGTGATAATCATGCAGAGATTAGGTTTTATCCATGATATGATGGATGTGAAAGTTTTGATATTGTTTGTGGCTGCCCGTTCCAATTATCCCATGACCAACCAGGAGATCTATGAGCTGTGCTATCAGGATGAATGTCTGAGTTATTTTGATGTATGCACCGCCATTCCCGAGATGGTTGCCTCCGGCCACCTGAAGCAGGTGGATGAGGAACGTTATGAGATCACCCAGAAGGGCAGAAGCGATGGCGCTATCACAGAAGACTCCATTGCTTTTACCGTCAAGCAGAGAGCAGAAAATGCCGTAAACCGTTTCAATCGCCAGCTGCGCCGCAGCAGCTTTGTCAAGACCCAGATTTTGCCCCGGGATAATGGCGACCAGTCCGTTGTTATGGTGCTGGATGATGAGATCGGAAACCTGATGACCCTGGAGCTCATTGCACCGGATCAGAGACAGGCCGTGCGCCTGAGCAAACTCTTTGAGAGAAAAGCAGAAACCCTTTACAGTTTAATAATGACTGAACTCCTGGATGATGAGGATGCTGTAGACTGATACCCTTGGCGAAAAACGGAAATCATGGTATAGTTATAGTACACCTAAGATAAGGTGAAACGAAAGGAGCTGCCGCATATGAAATTTCAGTTTAGTGAAAAGAAAGTCAAGCTGCCCGGAAATGTCCACGCTTATGCTGAGAAAAAAGTAATGAAGCTGGCACGGTTTTTTGAGGAGGATGCGGAAGCCTTAAT
>JAFOBK010000161.1 GCA_017381835.1 Oscillospiraceae bacterium
AAGTCAACTGCCATGCCCTCAAGCTCCACGCCGCGGCTGCCCAGAACATACTCGCCCTCAGTATTCTCCCGATAGAACATCCAGTCGATATTCTTCTCAGGGATAGACACAGGACGGCAGTTGGCATACAGATCCAGTTCCCGGCGCATGGTCACATTGGCAGACTCCTTGGTGCCGCCGTTGGGAGTGGTAGTGGGGCCCTTCAACAGCACATCGCAAGTTTTGATTTCTGCCAGAATGTCATCGGGGATGGCCTTGCCGCTGGCAATGCGGTTTTCGATGGTCAGACCTTCAATATACTTAATGACGATAGAACCTGCGGCGATTTCCTCCGCCAGCAGCTTTTCCAAAACTCTTGTGGCTTCCTTTGTGATAATAGGGCCAATTCCGTCGCCGTCGATAACGCCGATGGTGACTACTTTTTTTGTGGTATAATCCGTCTTTTCGGCGCTCATATTGGCAATTCTTGCCTGCTGCTCTTCCAGCAAAACGCGGAATGCTTCGCAAGCCTGCTGAATATTCATCATATTAGCCATTCTCCTTTGTATAGTTCAGCAGTCCGCCTGCTGTCACGATGTCCATCTGACGCTGGGTCAGATCGCAGACCAGCGCAATCTGCTCACCGGTGGCTTCATCGGTAAGCATGATCTCACCTGAGAGCATTCCTGCCTTAATATCAGAAAGCCGCAGCTTATGGCCCTGTTCCAGACGATCGTAATCCTCGGGATTCTTAAAGGTCAAGGGCAGAATACCTGCGTTGATCAGGTTTGCCACATGGATTCTTGCGAAGCTCTTGGCAATCACGCAGCGGATACCCAAATACATGGGAACCAGCGCCGCATGCTCACGGGAAGAACCCTGGCCATAGTTGCTGCCGCCGACAATGATGCCGTCACCGGCTGCCTTTGCCCGCTCAGGGAAGGTAGTATCGCATACGGAGAAGCAGAACTGGGACAGGAAAGGAATATTGGAGCGGTAGGGCAGGATCTTGGAACCGGCGGGCATGATGTGGTCGGTAGTAATGTTATCTTCTACCTTCAGTACCAGCTCTGCAGTCAGTTCATCGGCAAAAGGTTTGCTCTTGGGGAATTCCTTGATGTTGGGGCCACGAAGGACTTCTGCGTTCAGTGCCTCCTCTGCGCTGGCAGGCGCCAGGATCGCAGAGTCATCAATGGTGAATGCCTCGGGAAGTTTCACTTCGCCGATAGGCTCCATGATAGTGGGATCGGTGATGTAACCTGTGAGGGCTGCTGCCACAGCGGTTTCAGGGGAAACCAGGTAGACCTGGGCATCCTTAGTGCCGCTGCGCCCCAGGAAGTTACGATTGAAGGTACGCAGGCTCACACCGCCGGAATTGGGAGAGAAGCCCATACCGATGCAGGGGCCGCAGGCGCATTCCAATACTCTTGCGCCGCTGGCCAGGATATCGGACAGCGCACCACAATCGGCCAGCATCCGCAGAACCTGCTTGGATCCGGGAGAAACAGAAAGGCTGACAGAAGGATCCACGGTCTTGCCCTTCAGCATAGCCGCCACCTTCAGCATATCGTAAAGAGAGGAATTGGTGCAGGAACCGATACAAACCTGATCCACCTTGGTACCTTTCAAAGAATCCACATTGACGATGTTATCAGGGCTGTGGGGACATGCGATCATAGGCTTCAGGCTGGACAGATCGATAGGAATGATCCGGTCATATTCAGCGTCTGCGTCACTTGCCAGAGGAACATAGTCCGCTTCCCTGCCCTGCGCCTTCAGGAAGGCTCTGGTGGTCTCGTCAGAGGGGAAGATGGAAGTGGTAGCACCCAGTTCTGTGCCCATATTGGTGATGGTAGCGCGTTCAGGAACGGACAGCGTATCCACACCGGGGCCGCCCCACTCAATGATCGCGCCTACGCCGCCCTTAACGGACAGAATCCGCAGAATCTCCAGGCTCACATCCTTGGCGGTTACAAAGGGATTCAGCTTGCCGGTCAGCTCTACCTTGTACATCTTAGGCATGGTGATATAGTAAGCGCCGCCGCCCATGGCAACCGCCACATCCAGACCGCCTGCACCGAAGGCCAGCATACCGATGCCGCCACCGGTGGGGGTATGGCTGTCAGAGCCGATCAGAGTCTTGCCGGGCTTACCAAAGCGCTCCAGGTGAACCTGGTGGCAGATGTCGTTGCCGGGTCGGGAGAAATAGACACCGTGCTTATTGGCAACGGTCTGTAAGTAACGGTGGTCATCGGCATTTTCAAAACCGGACTGCAGCGTATTGTGGTCAACATAGGCTACACTCAGCTCAGTCTTGACTCTGGGAATACCCATGGTTTCAAACTCCAGGTAAGCCATGGTTCCGGTGGCATCCTGAGTCAGGGTCTGGTCTATTCTAAGGGCAACTTCACTGCCGGGGGTCATGTCACCGGAAATCAGGTGTGCCGCAATAATTTTCTGTGCAATTGTCTTACCCATCGATCTTCACGCATCCCATCATGTGAATTTTTGCATTTTCAATATGCTTCTTGGTCAGTACCTTTGCCAGGTCCGCATCACCGTTAATGATCGCCTGGGCGATTTCATAATGCTCCTGCAGGGTCTTGGGAGACCGCTCGTTGTCTTCCATGGAGATCTTGCGGTAAAGGCGGGTCTTTCTGTGGAGAGGAATCAACGTATCAATGATCACGTTCCGGTGGCTCAGCTGATAAATTGCCACATGGAAATCATCATCCACAGCCTGAAGTCTTGCAACATCACCCTTGGATTGGTAAAACTCCTGCAGGTCTGTCAGGTGATTCAGCTGGTCAATACCCTCCTGGGTAATGTTCTTGGCTGCGTAGTAGCTTGCCAAACCTTCCACACGAATCCGGATATCCATAATATCCAGCAGGTCATCCTTGGTAATGCCGAGAACTACAGAACCCTTTCCGCCGTCCTCGATCATACGCTCCTGCTCCAGGCGGCGCAGCGCCTCACGGATGGGAGTACGGCTGACACCCAATGTTTCAGCCAGTTTCAGTTCTGTTAAGATCTCACCGCGCTTATAGACACCATAGATAATATCATCTTCCAATTTTTCAAAAACCTGATCCGCCAGGGATGCAGTACGAAAACTCTTCATAATTCTCTCTCCTTATCAGAATCTGCCGGGTGCCAGTTCATTGATCTTGGTTTCCAGCTCTTTATTGGACAAAACGGTCTGTCGGCCGCCTTCATATTCCAGATCGATCCAGCCCTTCAGGGCAACGACCAGAGGATCCCGCTTATCCAGCTTTTCCTCTTCCTTCAGACCGTAGTTCATGTTGATCCAGTAAGCAATACCGGCCAAACCGGAAGCCTTACCGATCTGCACCGCAGGCTCGATACCCAGCAGCTTTTTGGTATCAAAAATGGTGTAAATCTCCTGATCCTTCATAAGGCCATCAGCATGAATACCGGCACGGGTCACATTGAAGTTTCTGCCTACAAAGGGGGACATATCGGCGATATTGTAGCCGATATCCTTGCGGAAGTAATTGGCAATCTCCGTAATGACAGTAGGATCCATGCCGTCCATAGAGCCTCTTAAAGATGCATACTCAAAGACCATGGCTTCCAGAGGAATATTGCCGGTACGCTCGCCGATACCGAGCAGTGAGCAATTGACTGCACATGCACCGTAGAGCCATGCGGTAGTTGCATTTGCAACGGCCTTATAGAAGTCATTGTGACCATGCCACTCCAGCTGTTCGCTGGGCACATCGGAATAGTGCTGCAGACCGTAGATGATACCGGCAACGCTTCGGGGCATAGCCGCTTCCGTATAGGGAACACCGTAACCCATGGTATCGCAGGCGCGGATCTTAATGGGAATTCCCGCATCCCGGGACAGCTTCTGCAATTCATTGACAAAGGGTACCACAAAGCCGTAGAAGTCAGCACGGGTGATGTCTTCCAGGTGGCAGCGGGGCTGAATACCTACATCCAGGGCATCAGATACGGTTGCCAGGTAGTAATCCAGCACCTGCTGACGGTTCATCTTCATCTTCTTGAAAATATGATAGTCGCTGCAGCTGACCAGGATACCGGTCTCCCGAATACCCATGTCCTTGACAAGGTGGAAATCCTCTTTGGTTGCCCGGATCCAGGTGGTGATCTCGGGGAACTTCAGATCCAGCTCCATACACTTTTCAATGGCTTTCCGGTCTTTTTCACTGTAGATGAAGAACTCGGTCTGACGGATGATACCGTATGGGCCGCCAAGCTTATTTAGAAGCTTATAGATGTTCACGACCTGGTCCACAGTGTAGGGTTCCACGGACTGCTGGCCATCACGCAGAGAAGTATCTGTGATCCAGATCTCCTCGGGCATGTTCAGAGGCACACGGCGGTGGTTGAAAGATACCTTGGGGACTTCGCCTTCTGTATAGATGTCCCGCAGCAGGTTGGGATTTTCCACATTCTGCAGGGAGTACTTATAGGATTTCTGTTCCAATAAATTGGTACGGCTGGAGATTTCTAGCATTTCGGAATACCTCGATTCTTGGTTCTTTGTTTCATTGTATACAATTATACACATGCACATCATTTTGTCAAGCATTAATTTAGCGAAGTAAAGTATGATCCACGGAATATGGGTATACTAAAGAAAAACGGAGGTCAGCTATGTGTACCGCGATCACTTACCACGCAAAAGATCATTACTTTGGGCGGAATCTGGACTATGAATATGATTTTCAGGAGGCGGTAACCATCACGCCAAGGGCCTATGCCTTTCACTTCCGTCGTCTTCCTCCTATGGAAACCCACTACGCGATGATCGGTATGGCAGTGGTATCTCAGGGATTTCCCCTCTATTTTGATGCTACCAACGAGCACGGCCTTAGTATGGCGGCACTGAATTTTCCTCACAGCGCCCAATATATGCCGGAAATCACCGGCAAGGATAATGTGGCTCCCTTTGAACTGATCCCCTGGATTTTGGGCAGTTGTAGAAAAACGGAAGAAGCAAAAGAGAAACTGTCTCAGGTGAATCTTGTAAACATCCCTTTCAGTCAGGAATACCCTTTAACACCTCTGCACTGGATGCTGGCAGACGAAAAAACGACCATTGTCATTGAGGGGACAAAGGCCGGTCTTCATATTTATGAAAATCCCGTAGGGGTGCTGACCAATGAGCCTCCTTTCCCCTATCATATGACCAATCTGCAGAATTATCGCCATGTCAGCGCGGATGAACCGGAGAGCAGTTTTGCGCCTTCTTTAGATTTGAAGGCATATAGCCGGGGAATGGGCGGATTGGGTCTGCCCGGGGATCTGTCCTCTGTCTCCCGCTTTGTGAAAGCCGCATTTACCCTGCTTAACTCTGTATCCAAAGACAGTGAGTCAGCCGCCATCAGCCAGGTTTTTCATATCCTGGGTTCCGTTGCCCAGCAGCAGGGCTGCGTAAAAGTAGGCAAGCTTTACGAAAAAACCCTCTATACCAGCTGCTGTAACACAAGCAAGGGCATTTATTACTACACCACCTATGAGAACAATCAAATTACCGGCATCCGGCTCCATGGCATTGACCTAGACACCGATCAGCCGGTCATTTATCCCATCATAAAATGTCAGCAGATCCGTATGGAAAATTAAAAAAGCGCTGTGGAAGAACCACAGCGCTTTCATCATTCATGAAGCTTTTTCTCGATATAGGCTTTTACTTCCGGCTGGGGGATCCCCAGAACCATAGAGAATTCGGAAATAAGCAGTTTCTGCGCATCCCGCAGGAAATTTTCATCGCACAAATGGAATTTTCTGCCGGCAGCCAGCTGACTTTCCCGATGCTTATACAGCACTCTAACCATACTGATCAGCGCAGCACGGTCTGCCCCATTGATCAGCTCCCGATATTTCTGTTTTCTAAGATTTTCCTCCGGAATCCAGCAATCACGGTGGGCTTCCTCAGATTCCAGCAGTCCGTTCAATGCCTCCGGAGTCAGCAGCGGACGCAGTTTTGCCAAAGCCGCCTGATTATGGGCAGGTACATAAAATCGGGCACCCGGCTGCTCCCTGGGTTCCAGGACAAAATACTCCACTTTCTTACGATCAACGGTGCGGACTTCCAATTCCAGGATCCTGCACACACCGTGAATTCCATACACAACCTGCGAACCAATCTGAAGCACTGAAAACAACTCCTTCCACTGCTTTCGCCATCTTCCACCTCTACCATGTAAAATTATTATAGCACGAAAGTGACAAATTTTCACATAGGAAAATCGACGAAAAACAAACACCGGATTTGTGAAATTTCAAGAAAAACAGCCACCGGAACTTGATTTCCGGCGGCCGATTGTTGCCAGTTTCAGATAGTCCTGCGTACAGCTTTTTATATTTTAGCACTTTATCGTATTAAAGTCAATAGGTATCTTCCTTTTTCTACCATCTACACAATTATCCCCGTAAAATCCGGGAAAAACCATGATTTTACCATCTATCTTTTCCCGTTTCCGGTAGGTATAATGGATCGAAATAGAATGGAGGAGTATATATGCGCGTTGTCATTAAAATCGGCACCTCTACCCTGGCCCATCCCACCGGCCATTTAAATATCCGCCGTACTGAGCAGCTTTGCAAGATTATCAGCGATATCAAGAATGCCGGTCATCAGGTGATCCTGGTGTCCTCCGGTGCTATCGGTATGGGCGTGGGTAAGTTGGGACTTTTGAAGCGTCCTGATGATATCCCCACCAAGCAGGCAGCTGCCGCTGTAGGCCAGTGTGAACTGATGTACACTTACGACCGGATCTTCAGCAAGTATCACCACACGGTGGCTCAGCTGCTGATTACCGGTGATGACGTGGAGGACGATACCCGTCACAGTAACTTCACCAACACCCTGAACCGGCTGCTGGATTTGGGCGCGATCCCCATCATTAACGAAAACGATACCGTTGCCACCGCTGAAATCGTTATTGGCGATAATGATACCCTGGCAGCAATTGTTGCCCAAAGCATCAGCGCTGACCGGCTGATTTTGCTTTCGGATATCGACGGCCTTTACACCGCTGATCCCCACAAGGATCCGGATGCAAAGCTTATCAGCACCGTACATAAAATTGATGAAGCCCTTCTCTCCCTGGCTGGCGCCAGTGCAGGCAACCAGGGTACCGGCGGCATGGTCACCAAGCTGCAGGC
>JAFOBK010000162.1 GCA_017381835.1 Oscillospiraceae bacterium
CTGTCATTGTCCACGCAGTTGATGTGCGGTACATACCGAACAGAATACCGTCGCTTGAAGCATCGGTATTCCACCAACTGCCCGCACAAACCTGCCACCGGCAGATTTGTTGCGGTTATGACCCTCAGCTGAACTTAGGGTCATTTTCTCTTTAGAAAAGAGAAACAGAAAATACGAAAGGAGGAAAGCGAAAATGGCGATTTACCATTTGGAAGCAAAGGTTATCAGCCGGGGTGCAGGCCGCTCTGCCGTGGCGGCTGCGGCCTATATGAGCTGCTCCCAAATTCTAAATGACTACGACGGTGTCCAGCACGATTACACACGAAAACAGGGCCTTGTCTGGCAGCAGATATTCCTCCCGGAATATGCGCCACCCAAATGGTCTGACCGTAGTGCGCTCTGGAATGCCGTGGAGGAAAACGAGAAAACCAAGGACAGCCGGTTGGCACGGGAGTTCGTCGTGGCATTGCCCATTGAGATGGGAAAAGCGGAGTGGCAAAATCTGCTGACAGACTTTATCCAGGATAACTTTGTTGCAGATGGAATGTGCACCGATGTGTGCATCCACGACACCGACGGACATAACCCCCATGCCCACATCATGGTCACGGTGCGGCCACTGGCTGAAAACGGTCAGTGGCAGTACAAAACAGAAAAGGAATATCTCTGCGTCCGGGATGGCGAGGAAATGGGCTTTACCGGAGCGGAATTCAAGCAGGCCCAAAAGGAAGGTTGGGAGAAACAGTACCAATACAGGGTGGGCAGAAAAAAGGAGTATATGACTCCTTCTGCTGCGGAAGCGGCGGGATATGAACGGGTATCCAAGACACCGAAAAGCACCCGCTTCGGACGGCAGAACCCCATCGCTGCCCGGTGGAACAGCGACGAGCAGTTGGTGTTGTGGCGCTCGGCCTGGGCAGATGTGACCAACCAATATCTGGAACGCATTGGTGCCGAAGCCAGAGTCGATCACCGGAGCCATGCAGACCGTGGTATTCTGGAGCAGCCTACCATCCATGAGGGTGTGACCGCACGGGCCATGGAGCAGCAAGGCTTTATCGCAGATCGCTGTGAACTGAACCGGCAAATCAAGGCAGATAACAAGCTGCTGCGGGAACTGCGGAGCGCCTTTGAAAAGATTGCAAAGGCTGTCAAAAATACGGTGCCTGCCATTGCGGAGGCTATGGAAACCCTGCGGCGGAATATGCTGATCTTCCGCTATCAGATCCTGCACACAAAAGCCAAACGGAGCAGCATTAAGAATACCCTGGCAGATGTGATGCCGGTACTCCGGCAGTATTCTGACCTTGTAGGTCAAATCAAAACCCTAAGCCGGGAACGGAAGGGCCTGCTGGATGAAAAGAAAGCAACCTCTGTGCTGAATATTCTAAAGCAGCGGGAACTGGCGAAGCGGATTGCACAGCTATTGGAGGATATCGAGGAACTGCACAGCGAAAAGGCCATGATCCTCAGCCGCTTCGATAAAACCGATGATGACGGCATGAAGGAAGTGAAACAGTGGGTGGCATCCATGGAAAGCTCCTTGCAGCGGTTGGAACAGACGGAAGCCAAATATCAAGCTGAATTGGATGCGGCGCTGGCGCAGTTCCGGGAACTGACCGGAGAAGCGGAAAGCGTGGACAAGACTGAACTACACACCCAGCGGCAGATCCTGCGTAAGTCCAACACCCAGGATGCAAGAGATCGGTTGCAGCAGGCCCATGGGAAGCAGTACAGTCCTATCATGATGATGGAAGCCCAGCAGGATGTGGATCATTTGCTCCGGGAGGACGAAAGAAAGCTGGAATTGCCGGTGCAAAAGCGGCCTGTCAGACACCAGCCGGAACCCCGGAAAAAGCCGCCCAAGCGGGACTATGAAAGATAATGTCAAGAGCCGGGAAAATCAAGAAAAATCCGATAGCAAGTTTCCAAACGATGCAGTCATCATTTGGGAGCTTCCTATCGGAAAACAGCCCCTTTTTCCTGGCTCAAGAGCCGAGGAAAATTTACGAAAAACAGGAGGATTTCTATGAAAACAGGTCTTACGAAAAAACAGAAGACAACCGATGTGTACTACAATGCAAAAGACCCCCTTGCGGAAGTTTACACCCACGATACAAACCTAAAGAAGCGGCTGCGGAAGTACGCAGCCAAATACCCGGAACTGTGCAAGCAGACCGACGATGATGGTCAAGGCGGTCTGCGGTTCGAGATCGATAAGAGTCGCATCAGCATCCGGCTAACAGCACCCTATACCGATGACCGCCGCAAGGCAGCAAGCGAGCTGGCGAAGAAACGGGGAATCCATAAACAGTAAAAAGAATTCCTGCATGGACGATTTGCTCATGCAGGAATATTTTTATAATTACATTTTATCAATCAGCGCAAAGACAACAGCCTGCTGATCAGCGGTTAATCTTGACAAACGAGCTAATAGTTTCTGCTGAGAATCAGTCACAGAAACAGGAGCATCTCCTTCTGCAAACAACTGGGACAGTGTAATGCCACATGCTGCGCAAATCTTCTCCAGCGACGGAATTGTTGGAACCATGTTCTTACGATACCATGAGGAGATTGTAGACTGGGGCAGGCCAGAGCGTTCCGCAAGCTGATATTCCGTCCATCCTCTTGCTTCCCGGTATTCTGTTATGGTGGCAAGAATATCCTTCACCACAATCACCCCTTTGCTTGTGTTCTTCGTAAATTATACTTTGACAAATCGTTGCTCTATCTTTGTGATAAGACAGATGTGCAGTTAAGTTTCATTTTTCCTCGAATCCACTAAATGAATCCGTAAATTCCCATGCCC
>JAFOBK010000163.1 GCA_017381835.1 Oscillospiraceae bacterium
AATGATTCTCCTTCATGTAGTTTAGCATAGCGGTTAAAGATTTTGCTTCGCCTCTGCACTTACTCACGGGAGCCAAGGTGCCCTGGGGACTGGCTTCACCGACGATCCGGATACCCAGCACACCGGCGATCTTAGCCACAGCGGGAGAGACTCTGCCGTTGGCTGCAAAGTTCTTGAGAGATTCCAGAACAAATACCAAAGAGGTTGTTTCCTGGTATGCTTTAATTTTAACGCAGATCTCCTCAAAGGTAAATCCTTCTCCAATATAGTCCTGCAGCTTCTCGACGATCAGCATCAGCTCCGGTCCGGCAGACAGTGAGTCGATCACAAATACACGGCGGCCCGGATAGTCGGCTTCGTAAAGCTGTTTTGCCACGCAAGCACTATTGTAACTGCCGGACAAGCCACTGGTAATGGTTACACAGAAGATATCATCTGCTTCACCAAACGCGTCCAACCAATCCACAGTGTTGGGGCAGGAGGTCTTGGATCTGCCTTTATAGGATTGAAAGTATTCAATCATTTCTTCTGCGCTGGAATTTGTATCATCCACAAACCCGCGATTGTCGGTGATTACTTTCAGAGGAGCGGATGCAAAGCTTACGCCATCCAGAGAAATAATATTTGCAGAAGAGTCTGCAACGATTTTTACAGTTCTCATAGGTAATATACCTGCCTTTCGATTTCTAGCTTAGGGTATCATTTCAGCAGGCAGTTTTCCACCTACTACGGAAATTTGGACTCTCTTGTTGGTAGAAATGCTACTCTACCAACAGTTCCTATGTTATCTGTGCTTGCCTATAAAGAAGATCGCAAGGGTGCCGGGGCCTGCGTGAGAGCCGATAACCGGGCCAATTTCAGTAATCAATGTTACCTCTGCACCGTGCCGCTGCATCAGCATATCCGCAAGGTGCTTAGCATCCTCCTCGCATTCTGCATGGGAAATAAAGATGGGTGTATTCTTCTCCTCATAAGACAATTCTGCATACTTATCTGCCAAGGCTTCAATTGCTTTCTTTCTGCCACGGGCAGTGGACACCTTGATAAGATGACCTTCATCGTCCATCTGCAACACCGGCTTGATTCCAAGCACGCCGCCTGCAAAGGCAACCAGAGGGCTGACTCGACCGCCACGCTTCAGGTATTCCAAATCGTCCACGGTAAACCAGATGCAGTGCTGGGGAATTAGGGACGCAATATAGGCGGCATTCTCCTCCAAGGATGCACCCTCGTTTTTCTTGGCAACGGCCATATAAACCATCAGTCCGCCGCCGGCAGAAGCTGCCAGTGTATCTACAATGGCGATCTTCCGGTCCGGGTACTTCTCCTTCAATTCCTCTGCTGCCATATGGGCCGAGTTCACCGTGGTGCTGAGTCCGGAGGAAAATGCTATATACAGAATATCCTTTCCTTCCTGCAGGATTGGTTCAAAGGCACAAGCAAAGCTGTCTGCATTGATCGCAGCCGTCTTTGCAGATGCACCCTTGCGCATCCGGTCGTAGAATTCCTTGTTGGTAATATCAGCGTTGATGTATTCCTTGCCCTCACCGTCGAAGGTGAAGGTCATGTTGGCATAGGGAACGCCCCACTGCTCCAAAAGTCCGGGCTTTATATCGCAGCAGGAGTCGGTAAAAATTACATATTCATTCATAGTATTCTCTCACTTTCAAAATATCTTAGGAAGATGCGGCTCCCTGTTTAGGCTTGAGGAAGTCCTTCCTTACTAAGTGTTTGCAGATTTGTGGTGATCTGTTCCAAGCAGCGGTAGAAGGTCTCCCGTTCGGCATCCGTCATACCGGAGCCAGCCAGTTCCACAGCAAGGGCAGCACGGCCCTGTACATGCTCTGCAGCCAGCTTGCCATCGTCTGTCAGCAGCAGCTTGGCGCGATAAAGGTTGCCACCGACAGCTTCCTTCCGGACAAGACCCTTCTTTTCCAAAATGGTTACCATCCGGGAAACATCGGCCTTATTCTTGCAGCACAGTTCACCCAACTTAGCTGCGGTGATCCCTTCTGGATACTGGTACAGGGTGTTCAAATAAACAGCATGAGGACTGTTCAGATCATACTTTGCCATTTCCTCCGCTGCCAGCTTGTGCCAGCAACGATCGATCTCGGCAATTGCCAGAGAAAACCGTGCAAATCGATTCAGCATAAGATACCTCCTGGTAAATAGATGTTGTGATGTCAACTTCTGGATTATACACCTAATTTGTTGATATGTCAACATCTTTTGGGTAGGTACGCTATTACGTGTCTGCAACACAGCTATTGTATGACTGCGAGACGGGTACAGCAACCTACTGATCTACCATCAAAGTAGAAAGCTCGTTGGGCGTTATTCTACCGTTTGTAGAATAACAGAATGAAGGCGCCGCCGAAGCGACGCCTTCATAGCTTGAATCATATCTCTACTGTATTTTTGTCCTTTCATACGTGTCCTTTTGGCTGCAGCCGGCACGGCCACCTCCAGCACAGGCACAAGCACACGCACATGCACAACCGCCTCCGCTACGGCCGCCGGAGCTTCTTGCGTGGGTTGCGTTGTACCGATCTCTTGCCCGGATGTAGTGGGGATTGGATCTGCCATAAGTGTGGATGTAATAGCCATGTCCGGAAAGGAACCCTCTGCCACGGTCATAGGACACATAGGAGTCTACAATGTACACTTCCGCAATGATCAGCAGGGCTGCACCCAAGCAGCACAGGATGATGATACCAACCTTGTCTTCCTGAAGGTCATTGTAGGCTCCGCTACCATCAAACGGATAGTATTTGACCGTCTGACATCCAGCAAAATCGTTTATACCATACTGAACCGTCATCTTGCTGTATTCACCATAGGAAAGGCTTCCTCGCAGGACATAGTCCTTAGAGCCGTCCATGAGCCACAAGAACTCATATTGCTCCACCTGAATGGCATTGAACCAACCGGGGACAAACTCATAGAAATAACCGGATTCGTTTTTACAGAGCATATCCTTTTGATTGATTTTGAAGGAAAAATCGATTACATCACCGCCAAGATATGCCTTCTTAAAGTCAAGGCGCAGGGAAACATAGTCCTCATCGGTGTATTTGCTGTAGGTGCTGATGTTGCAAGTAACCGAGTCTGGATAAACCGAGAAATTCTCGTTTGCCATACCGATCTCAACCCAAGTCAGTTCTTCAGACGCATCCAAAGCTTCCCATACTAAACGGTATTCAATATCCAAGCTGCCATCGTCCAAGGGTTGTACCGTGACATTGTACTGATGGATCACATCCTGAGGCTTAGGCTGATAGCAAATACCCAAGATGATCAGTCCGATCTGAACAGCAATGATGATCGCCAGCAGGACGGTATTTCCGGTGGGGAATGTGCGGTTGGAACGGATCTCCTCTTCCGTATACGTTGCGTTTGGGTTTACACGACCCTTTTTCATGCCCGATCACCGCCTTTCCGTGCCCGGAAGGGACAGCTAAGTGCCTGCTCTTCGGACATATTCCGAAGCTGTTTGCACATCGGATGATTCCAGATCCGCTTAAAAGGATCGGTTAGGATATTTCCGAGGGACGCATCCGCGCCAAGCCAACTTTGGCAGGGAACCACGGTTCCATCGGGCGCAATGGCCATGTTGCTTAAGCAGGCACCGCACATAGGCACATTCATCCCAAGCTCGTCCAGCTTTTCGGCATTGATCAGTCCGGGTGATGTGAAGTCAATCTCCATCTCGTGGGCGTTGCAGAATTCGTTTGCGGTCTTAATGATCTCAAACAGTTCATCGCTGGTGAGGTCATATTCCTTATGGTTGATCCCGGCCATACCGGTGCAGATCAATCCGCTTACGGTCACAAACCGAACACCCAAAGAATAGATGAAAGCCAGCGTGCGTTCATAATCTGCGTTCTTCTTGCAGAGCGGTGTGTTGATACTAATGTCTAAACCTGCCGCCACCGCATTGCGAATGCCTTGAATGGTATCTGCATGGTGATTGCTGCCGACCAGAGCATTATGGACAGCTTCGTCGTGGGAATAAAGGGTCACCTGCACACTGTCCAAACCTGCCACCTTTAGCTGCTGAACTAGTTCCGGCGTGAGATTGACACCGTTGGTGTTCAGTCTGGTCACCATGCGCTTGGCATAGCCGACCAGCTCTGCAATATCTGCCCGCTGGGTAGGCTCGCCACCGGTAAAGGTCACCATCGGTACTCTGGCT
>JAFOBK010000164.1 GCA_017381835.1 Oscillospiraceae bacterium
CAGATTGAAAAGCTGTTTGAAGGCCAGAATGTTGAGGTCGAGTATGTGACCCACGTAGAGCTGAAGGCCCAGACTCACGACTGCAAGGCAGTCATTCGTACCGGAGAAACGACCCCCTATGCAAATATCATTTTGCAGGCAGGTTGTATTTTTGCATAAAAACCAGGAACAGGAGGAGCAAGCGAAGTTATGCAAATCGAAATGCGTGGCATCGACAAGGCCTTTGGTACCAACCAGGTTTTGAAAAATGCCGGATTTGAACTTCGGGATGGCGAGATCCATGCGCTGATGGGCGAAAATGGCGCAGGTAAATCCACCCTGATGAAAATCCTGACCGGTGTGTATACACGGGATGCAGGTACTGTCATAGTAGACGGACAGGAAGTCGTCTACAAAAGTCCTCAGGAAGCAGAAAAGGCCGGCATCGTGTTCATCTATCAGGAACTGAACGTGCTGTTTGACCTGACCGTTGAGGAAAACCTCTTCATGGGCAAGGAAATCACCAAGGGCTTCGGTGTCTGCGACAAGAAGGCTATGCGTGCAAAGGCCCAGGAGGTCATGGACAAGATGGGTGTTAACATCCCCGTCAACGCAGTTATGTCCGACTTGTCCGTCGGACAGCAGCAGATGGTAGAAATCTGCAAGGCACTGATGGTAGATGCCAAGGTGCTGATCATGGACGAACCCACCGCCGCTCTGACCGAGTCCGAGACCCAGGTTCTGTTTGAGGTTATCGAGTCTCTGAAGGCAAAGGGTGTCTCCATTGTTTACATTTCCCACAGAATGGAAGAAATCTTCCAGCTGTGCGACCGTATCACCATTCTGCGCGACGGTCAGTATGTGGGCACTGAGAATATCAAGGACATCACCATGGACGGTGTTGTGCAGATGATGATCGGCCGTGAGATCGGCGAGCGTTATCCCCAGCGCAACGTACAGATTGGTGAGGAAGTCATCCGCGTTGAAGGCCTGACCCACGAGAAGATGTTCAAGGATGTAAACTTCTCCGTAAGAGCCGGTGAGGTTCTGGGTGTTTCCGGTCTGATGGGTGCAGGTCGTACCGAGATCATGCAGGCTATCTTCGGCAACCTGCCTATCGTCTCCGGCAAGGTCTTCATCGAGGGCAAGGAAGTACATATCAAGAATCCCAAGCAGGCTATCGAGGCCGGCATCGGTTTCATTACCGAAGACCGCAAGACCGAGGGCCTTCTGCTGGAAAAGAGCATTGCTGAGAATATCGAGCTGTGCAACCTGGGCAAGGTCTCCAAGCGGAGTGTTCTGTCCAAGTCCAAGGGCGCCGCTCTGGTAAAGAAGGGCATTGAAGAATTCCGCATTCGCTGCTTCGGTCCCGACCACGAGTGCAACAACCTGTCCGGCGGTAATCAGCAGAAGGTTGTTCTGGCAAAGTGGATCTACACCGATCCCAAGATCCTGATTCTGGACGAGCCCACCAGAGGCGTGGACATCGGCGCCAAGAAGGAAATTTACAGCGTTATCAATGATCTGGCCGCAAAGGGCGTGGCTGTGATTATGGTTTCCTCGGAACTGCCTGAAGTTCTGGGCATGAGCGATCGGATCATGGTCGTCCATGAGGGACATGTAACCGGTATTATTGACGGTAAGACTGCAGATCAGGCAAAAGTTATGACACTCGCTACGGGAGGAAGTTTGGTATGAGACTCGATACAAAGAAATTAGGCGCTAAAATTAGCGAATATGCTGTGTTTATTGCACTGGTACTGCTGGTCGTGGCAATGATGATCTTCGCTGACGGCTTTGCAACCGGTTCTAACCTGCTGAACCTGCTGCGTCAGGCAGCATTTAACGGTCTGATCGCCTTCGGTATGACCCTGGTCATTCTGTCTGACGGCATCGACCTGTCCGTTGGCTCCGTGTTCGCACTGGCAGCCATTATCTGTGCTGAGCTGATCATGGCCGGTATGAACACCGTCCTGGCAGTTCTGATCGCGCTGGTCGCCGGTACTGCTCTGGGTCTGGTCAGCGGCTTCCTGGTGGCAAAGTGCCGCCTGCAGGCATTCATCGCAACCCTGATCACCATGACCGCTTACCGCGGCGTGGCTTACATCATCACTGACGGCCGTCCCATCTCCCGTCTGGCTGAGAGCGCAACCAGCGGTGCCTTCTTCTTCAAGGCTATGGGTAAGGGCAACCTGCTGATCTTCGAAACCATCAAGATCCCCATTCCCGCACTGATCCTGATCATCGCTTTCGTAGTTGTTTGGTTCGTTCTGACCAAGACCACTTTCGGCCGCCGCATCTACGCTACCGGTTCCAACGCAAAGTGCGCAAAGCTGGTTGGTGTTGACACCGCTAAGATCAAGATGGCATGCTACGGCATTTCCGGTTTCCTGGCTTCTCTGGCAGGCCTGCTGATGTGCTCCCGTCTGAATGCTGCTCAGCCCACCTTCGGCGACGGCTATGAACTGGATGCAATCGCTGCAACCGCTCTGGGCGGCACTTCCATGTCCGGCGGCCGCGGTAAGATCACCGGCACCATCGCAGGTGTTCTGATCATTGCTGTTCTGAACAACGGTATGAACATCATGAACATTTCTTCCTACTACCAGCAGGTCGTTAAGGCTGTGGTCATTCTGGTGGCAGTTCTGTCCGACCGCAAGAGATAAGCAAGGAGGCAATTACATTATGAAAAAAGTATTCGCACTGATTCTGTGCCTGGCAATGATGATTTCCATGGCCGGTTGTGTCAGAATCGTTATCGACGGTGAAGAATCCTCCGTCCAGGTTTCCGCAAACGGCACTATCGGTCTGTCCGTTTCCACTCAGAACAACCCCTTCTTCGTCTCCCTGGTAGAAGGCGCTGAGAAGCAGGCTGCCGCACTGGGTGTCAAGATTACTGTTGCTGACGCAGGCGATGACGCCGCAAAGCAGACCTCCGATATCGAAGACCTGGTTGCTTCCGGTATCTCCGTTCTGATCGTTAACCCCGTTGACTCCGACGCTGTTACCGGCGCTGTGGAGTTTGCTAAGTCCAAGGGCGTTAAGGTTATCTCCGTCGACCGTGCTGTCAACGGCACCGAGATCGAGTGCCAGATCGCATCTGACAACGTACTGGGCGCTGAGCTGGCTACCCAGTTCATCGTAGACACCCTGGGCGAAGGCGCAGTTGTCGCTGAGCTGGAAGGTGTTACCGGCGCATCCGCTGCCATCGACCGCTCTCAGGGCTTCCACAACATCGCAGACGCTAAGCTGCAGGTTGTTGCCCGCCAGACCGCTAACTTTGCCCGTGCTGAAGGCATGTCCGTCATGGAAAACATGCTGCAGGCTAACCCCGACATCCAGGCTGTCTTCGCCGCTAACGACGAAATGGCTCTGGGCGCAATGGAAGCTATCACCGGTGCCGGCAAGGACATCATGGTTGTTGGCTTCGACGCTACCGACGACGCTATCGCATCCATCAAGGCTGGCCAGATGGCTGGTACCATTGCACAGCAGCCTGCTCTGATCGGCTCTACCGCTGTTACCAACGCACTGAAGCTGATCAACGGCGAGACCATCGAAAAGTCCATCCCCGTTGAAGTTACCCTGGTTACCATTGACAATGTTGAGACCTTTGCAGAGCTGGAAGAGGCTACCGCTGTTGTGGGCGACGGCTCCATCGGCCTGGCTGTTTCCACTCAGAACAACCCCTTCTTCGTTACCCTGGTTGAGGGTGCTCAGAAGGCAGCTGACGCTGCAGGTGTTAAGCTGACTGTTGCTGACGCAGGCGATGACGCTGCTAAGCAGACCGCTGACATCGAAGACCTGGTTGCTTCCGGCATCTCCGTTCTGATCGTTAACCCTGTTGACTCCGACGCTGTTACCGGCGCTGTAGAGTTTGCTAAGTCTAAGGGCGTTAAGGTCATCGCTGTTGACCGCGCTGTCAACGGCACCGAGATCGAATGCCAGATCGCATCCGATAACGTTCTGGGCGCTGAGCTGGCTACCCAGTTCATCGTAGACACTCTGGGCGAAGGCGCAATCGTTGCTGAGCTGGAAGGTGTCACCGGCGCATCCGCTGCCATCGACCGCAGCACCGGTTTCCACAACATCGCAGACGCTAAGCTGCAGGTTGTTGCCCGTCAGACCGCTAACTTTGCCCGTGCTGAAGGCATGTCCGTCATGGAAAACATGCTGCAGGCTAACCCCGATATCCAGGGTGTCTTCGCTGCTAACGACGAAATGGCACTGGGCGCAATGGAAGCTATCTCCGGCGCAGGCAAGAATATTATGGTTGTCGGCTTCGACGCTACCGACGATGCCATCGAGTCTATCAAGGCTGGCCAGATGGCTGGTACCATCGCACAGCAGCCCGACCTGATCGGTTCCACCGCTGTGGAGTACGCTCTGAAGCTGATCGCTGGTGAGAGCATTCCCAAGTCTGTTCCTGTTGAAGTTACCCTGATCACCAAGGACAACGCCTAATACAACTGACCGGAGGGCTTATGCCCTCCGGAAATAGGAGAATTCTTATGAGAGTATTGAATATCGGTTCTCTGAACATCGACTACGTCTACTCCGTAGACCATATCATTCTGCCCGGTGAAACCGAGGCTACCGGCTCCCGGAACACCTTCCTGGGCGGCAAGGGCATGAACCAGTCCTGCGCGCTGGCAAAGGCCGGTGTGGAAGTCTACCACGGCGGTATGATCGGCGAGGACGGCAAGATGTTCCTGGATGCCTGCAAGGAGTACGGCGTCCATGATGAATTCATCAAGATCGTGGACGGTCCTTCCGGCCACACCGTCATCCAGATCGACAAGAATGCCCAGAACAGCATTCTGCTCTTTGGCGGCGCTAACCAGAAGATGACCAAGGAGTTTATCGACGATGTACTGAGCCACTTCACTTCTGATGACATTCTGCTGCTGCAGAACGAAGTGAACCTGCTGCCCTACATTGTGGATACCGCTTATGAAAAGGGTATGCAGATCGCACTGAATCCCTCTCCCTTCAATGAGAAGCTGGATGCAGTGGATATGAAGAAGATCAGCATTTTCCTGCTGAACGAAGTGGAAGGTTTCCAGCTCACTGGTGAGAAGGAAACCGAGGCAATCATTGCCAAGCTCCGTGAACTGTTCCCCCATGCCCGGATCATGCTGACCCTGGGTAAGGATGGCGCAGTATATGTGGATGCTGAGCAGAAGATCTTCCAGCCCATCTTCAAGGTCAAGGCAGTGGATACCACTGCAGCCGGCGATACCTTCACCGGTTACTTCCTGGCAGGTCTTGCTGAGGGTCTTCCCATGGAGCAGGTGCTGCGGATGAGCGCCAAGGCATCTTCCATTGCTGTTACCCGTGAGGGTGCAGTTCCCTCCATCCCTTACCGTGCAGAAGTTCTGGAAGCTCTGCAGGCATAATTAAGTAAATAACTACTCTCCTTTCCAAAATAGCCGCAAACGGATTTTCTCCGTTTGCGGCTATTGATCTTTTTATGTTACCGGTTAATATTTGGCAGATATCATCAAAAAACAAAAGGGTGCCCCGGAAGGCACCCTTTTCCTTATAAGATTGGGATCGGTCGGTTCAGCCTTCGCTGACCACAGCAGAGTAAGCTGTTTTGACACTGACACCGGGGAGGTTGCCGATCTTGCCGGACATAGAGGAGATGGCATCCTGGGGCGCATCCAGGGCAATGGAGATAATATTGATTTTCTTCTCCCGATAGGGGATGCCCATTCTGCCGATGATATACTGTCCGTTTTCATGCAAAATCTGATTGAGTTTCTCCACACTCTCCGGATTTTCCACGATAATACTCATAACTGCCACTCTGGTTGCCATAGGAAATACCTCCTAATGATACTTTAATTGTATAGTAGCAAAGAAGATTTTATTTGTCCAGTCTATTATCTTTCTCTTTACCGGGACGGTCCTGCCGTGATATACTCACCGAAAAGGAGTGGATACTATGAAAAAACTGCTGATTACTCTGCCCTGCAAACCGGATGTGCTGGCCTCTTTGCAGGACGAATTCTCCGACCGCTATGAAATGGTCTTCGCCCAGGGAGATCCGGAGATCATCGCCCGCGAACTGAAAACCGCGGAGGTTGTCATTGGAGAACCCGCGCCCCCCCTGCTAAGCACCGCCGAACAACTTAAATGGATGCAGATCACCTGGGCCGGTGCAGATCGCTACACCAGAGATTTTCCGGAAAATGTGGTGCTGACCAACGCCTCCGGTGCTTTCGGACGGATCATCTCCGAGTACACCATGGGCATGATTTTAGCCCAGTACAAGCGGCTCCCTGAATATTATGTCAACCAAAAGAAGAGAGTTTGGGCGGACTGCGGCACGGAAAAAAGTCTGCTTCACAAGCGTGTGCTGATTTTGGGCACCGGCAATGTGGGCTCCAGTATCGCCCAAAAACTTCATGCCTTCGGCACCTATAATATCGGCATTAACCGCAGCGGCAGCTGTCCGGAGCACTTTAACGAATGCCATCCCCTGGACGAACTGGATACTTATCTGCCCCTGGCAGATATCGTCATCGGTGCACTGCCCCGTACACCCTTTACCCAGGGTCTGTTTGATTGCCGGCGCATGCGGCTGATTCAAAAAGATGCCCTACTGGTCAATGTGGGCAGAGGTACCATGATCGTCACAAAAGATTTGGAGAAGCTGCTGGAAGAAGGTCACTTCAGCGGTGTGGTGCTGGATGTGATGGATCCGGAACCTCTTCCGGAAACCTCTTTTCTGTGGACCTGCGACCGGGTATTGCTGACACCCCATATTTCCGGTATCGGCTTCGGCCATGAAGATGCCACGGAAGCTACAATTTGGGACATCTGCCGGGAAAACTTGCGTCTTTATGCCGCAGGTAAGCCCCTGACCCATGTGGTGGATGTAGCCGCAGGATATTAACGCTGCCATTTACTGTAAAATTTTTTCCTTCCGGCCAAAAAAGTTCTTGCATACTGAAAAGGTTTTTGCTAATATGTATTGCATCAAAACACATTTGTGTTTGTATCGATTACATGGAGTATATACGCGGTCTGAAACATCTTCTCAAAACTTGTTCTCTTTCCTACGCATACCGCATGTGACCACGGCGGCTGACCAATCCGCTGAAATTTTTAAGAGGTGAGAAATATGAATCTGATGGAAACCATGACTACCTTCGGTCACGAGAAGGTCCTGTTCGTCAACAATGAAAAGGCTGGCCTGAAGGCTATTATCGCAGTGCACAACACTGTTCTGGGCCCCGCAATCGGCGGCTGCCGTCTGTGGCCCTACGCATCCGAAGAAGATGCTCTGTTTGACGTTATGAGACTGTCCCGCGGCATGTCCCACAAGAACGCAGCTGCCGGCCTGAAGTTCGGCGGTGGCAAGGCTGTTATCATTGCTGATCCCTCTCAGAAGACTGAGGCTATGTTCGAAGCTTTCGGCGAAGCTGTCAACGCTCTGGGCGGCTGCTACATCACTGCTGAAGACGTGAACACCGACTGCGATGACGCTATCGTTATGACCCGCAAGACCAAGTACGTCTGCGGTCTGCCCGCTGTCTCCGGTGACCCCTCTCCCTTCACCGCTATCGGTGTATGGCAGGGCATCAAGGCTACCGCTAAGGTTGCTCTGGGTTCCGACGATCTGAACGGTGTGACCATCGCTGTTCAGGGTCTGGGTAAGGTCGGTTATGATCTGTGCCGTCACCTGCACAAGGAAGGCGCTAAGCTGATCGTTGCTAACCGCTCCAACAAGGCTAAGCTGGATCAGGCTGTGGAAGAGTTCGGCGCTACCGTCGTTGACCAGGCTGAGATCCTGTCCGCTAAGTGCGACATTCTGGCTCCCTGCGCTCTGGGTGCTATCGTCAACCCCACCACTATTCCCAACTTCAACTGTAAGGCTATCGCCGGTGCTGCTAACAACGTGATCCTGGATCTGGAAGCAGGTCAGGCTCTGAAGGACCGCGGCATTCTGTACGCTCCCGACTTCATCATCAACGCAGGCGGCGTTATCAACGCAGCAGGCGAAGCAGCAGGCGCTTACAACGAGAAGGAAGTTCTGGACAAGTGCTACAACATCTACAACACTGTCGAGCGTATCCTGCGTGAGTCCCAGGAAACCGGCACTCCCGAAGGCGTTATCGCTACCCAGTTTGCAGAGGACTGCATCTACGGCAGAGCATAATTTATATTCCCTTGAACCCCACCGTTTTCGGTGGGGTTCTTTTTATGCATAGACGGTTCAAATATACATCATATACCGTTTTTTATGCATAATTCCCCGCTGGCACTTTGCAGCAAAACGCACAAAACTTTTCCCGATTCTTTTCCGGTTTTGGCCATAAAAACGAATTGGTTTTTCCTCTCTTATTTATAATAATTATGGGTTGACAAATGTTTTTCCCAGATGTATACTCTTGATTATCCAATTCCAAAATTTATGTATATTATTCATTAGGAGATGCATATTTATGAATAAAGAGAATATCAAGAAAGTTGTACTCGCCTACTCCGGCGGTCTGGATACTTCCATTATCATTCCCTGGCTGAAGGAAAACTACAACAACTGCGAAGTCATTGCTGTTTCCGGTAACGTCGGCCAGGCTGACGAGCTGGAGGGTCTGGAAGAGAAGGCTCTGAAGACCGGCGCTTCCAAGCTGTACGTGCTGGATCTGACCGACGAGTATGTGGATGACTACATCATCCCCTGCATGAAGGCCGGCGCTATTTACGAAGAGTACCTGCTGGGTACCTCCCACGCAAGACCCTGCATCGCAAAGGGTCTGGTAGAGATCGCGCTGAAGGAAGGCGCTGATGCCATCTGCCACGGCTGCACCGGCAAGGGCAACGACCAGGTTCGTTTCGAGCTGACTATCAAGCACTTTGCTCCCAACATGCCCATCATCGCCCCCTGGCGTGAGTGGGATATCAAGTCCCGTGACGAAGAGATCGACTACGCAGAGGCACACAACGTTCCTCTGAAGATCAACCGCGAGACCAACTACTCCAAGGATAAGAACCTGTGGCACCTGAGCCATGAGGGTCTGGATCTGGAAGACACCGGCAACGAACCCCAGTATGAGAAGCCCGGTTTACTGGAAATGGGTGTTTCTCCCATTCAGGGACCCGATGTGCCCACCTATATTACCC
>JAFOBK010000165.1 GCA_017381835.1 Oscillospiraceae bacterium
GCATCCCGGATGCCGAAGGATATATGCACCACGGTGAGGGCGCCTTTACCTCCGACATCCATATTTGGGAACAGGATGAATATGGCAGAACCCTGTTTTCCTATTGTGAAGATTACGCAGACCGAATCTTCGCTCTGGTCATTTGCCAGGCATTCGATAAAGAAAACGTGTATTTTTACCCGGACACCAATTATGTGCTGACTGTGATGGATTCCGACCTTTCGTATCATATTTCAGATGCGGACTATTTGAAAACTCGAACAGAAGCCTTTTATCTGGAAAACAGGGAGCAATTAAAGCAGGAAAATGACTGGAATGCCCCTTTGGATCAGTCAAAATGCGTTTCCTATCCCATCACAGACCACAAAACTTTTGAAACAGATGCGCTTCCCCTCAGTTCGGAGCAATGCAACGAAATATTAACCGCCTACAGTGAAAAAATGCAGATCCGCAGCACCGAAAAAAGCCCCTACAGGTATAGCAGCATTCTGCAGGTGGATGCCGAAGGAAAGATTCTGCACCAGATTCGCGGTGTTCACCGGAATTACTATAAATCAAGCGCCCTCACCATAGTCCTTTGGGTTATTACCGACCAGGACGGGAACTATGACAAGGAAAACGGCATACTGGCGATGTATTGCAGGGTCGATTCCTCCGGTGTTTCCTTTGTATATGACCCAGAGGAAATCCTGGCGTTTAAAAATCGGAATGGATGGAAATACAATCACGAATAGGAACGACTGTGCCCCAGCCATTTTTCATCAAAAAGGCCACCCAACCTGAACTGAACCTGTAAAACTGGACAATAGACAAAAAGCCCCCTGATGTAGGATAATAGAACTACGTCAGGGGGTAATTATATGTCAGGAAGAAAAGGAATGAAACAGTATCCGGAATGGATGAAGGAAGAAGTTCGGAAACGGATAGCAGAGGGAGAACCGCAGCGTGAGATTAGCCGCGAAACAGGAATCAGCCGCTATACCATACAGAGTTGGTGTGGTCTGCGTCCAGAGACTAAGCTTCGACAAATTGCGCCGTTGGCTAAGGGATGGCCGAAGAAGAATAAGACGATTGAGGATTACGAAAAGGAAAACAAAAGATTAAGAATGGAAGTGGCGTTGCTGCGGGATTTTCTGCAGTCCACAGAAAGGAAGTGAGGCCAAAGGCGAAGTATGCGGTAATCTATCGTCACCGGGAGGAGTACCCGGTATCTGTCATGTGCAAATTCTTTGAGGTGTCCAGAAGTGGCTACTACGACTTTGTGAAGCGGATCGGCAAGCCTGAACAGGATGCCGTGCTGGCTCGAAAAATTGAGGAGTGTCAGAATAAGACCGACAAGACATACGGCTACAGACGGGTGTGGAAGTGGCTGAAGGACAGAAATATTGAGAGAAACCCGAAAACTGTGCTGAGAGTTATGAAAAAGTATGGTTTGTTGTCAGAGATCCGCCGTCGCAGGAAGTGGGTAAACCTCGGTCAGCAGGTACATAAATACAAGAATCTGCTAAAACGACAGTTTCAGGCAGACAGGCCGAATGCAAAGTGGGTTACGGATATTTCCTATATCCATACCAAAGAAGGTGTGCTGTATCTGTCCATGATTCGGGATCTGTATGACAACAGTATCATAGCCTATAAAACAGCCACACGGCAAACGGTGAATCTTGTCTTGGATACGATCCGGCTGGCAATGGAGAAGGAGAAAAAGAGAGTCGCTGCGGAGTTGCAGCTCCACAGCGACCAGGGCTTTCAATATACCTCGCACGGATATTTTAAGCTAACTCAATCTTACGGCATAACTCCGTCCATGTCAAGTAAGGGCAATCCTTATGACAACGCAATGGCAGAAAATTTCTTCTCCATTTTAAAAACGGAGTGTATCTACCGGCATAAGCCAAAGACATATAAAGAGGCAAATGATTTGATTGATAGATACATTCACTTCTACAACTATGAGCGCATCCAGAATAGAACTGGATTGGCGCCGCTGACGCTGCGCCACTCCGCTTAAAACTCAATATTTCCTACATAGGGGCTTTTTTGTGCTGCCCGTACAAACTGGGGCAGTTCACTGTCAGCGGCTTTTGTCATGCCTTTTCAAAGGTAAAGTCCTCAAATTTAAGGATATCGCCCACATCCACGTCCCAGGGAAGCAGAGCGATGGCAACTTCGGAGACAATGCCGGTATCAGCATACTTGACGTAGGCATAGTCACCGCGGATATCGATGACTGTACAGAGCATAATGAAACTCCTTTGAAAAACCGCCCCGGTTTCCCGGGGCGGTCAAATTTAACCTAAGCGGTTCGTAATGAACGAGGAATTAGTCCTTGTACTTATTGCATTGAAATTTGATAATTTCAGATTGCGTGCAATAAGTTAGGATATCGTCATCCCACAGTCCGATTTCACCCTAAAAATGCCCCCGAAAATTACATGGACGGATTTATTATATTGTTTGATAATTTATCACAGATTGTAAAAATGACCGATATTGTATAGCGTTGGTTTTTTGTTGGTTTTTTGAGGCAAAAACCCAACTCTAATTTGGGGCAAGCAAGACTGGGAAAACAGAAGGTTTTGCTGTGCTCTCTCGGGCTACTTGTACGATTCTATGACATGAATAATATAGCATGACAGGTGACTTTTTTCAACAATAAATTGATGATCTAAGGTATATATTAATAGGTTTTGAGTTACATCGCATGAACTCCGGTGAGTATTGTGCGCCGGTAAATAAGGTAGTAGAAGGAGGTAAGCGTATGAAATGTCTGCGCAAGTACAAATGGGTAAAACTGCCCAGAGTGCACTTGCCCAGCGGAAAGGGCCTTATGGGTTACTGGGCCAAGCTTGCCTCACGCGCAGCCTTCCGAAAGGGTAATGCAGTCTACTGCGGCTACGTTAATCCTGTGACACCTGGAATGTGGTCCGGTGGTGTTGTTGGCTTGAAGAGTATCCTGGGGGTTAAGAGAAGGGTACAGGCGCTTTGGATTATGAACCAGCTCCAAGATCTGGGATATATCACATACTCGCATGATCTGAAGACCAAACATCTGACTTATCAGATTAATGATTGGGTACTGAAATGTTCTGGAGCTGCATGCATGGACGGCGCAGTATATGTCACAGAAGGTTATGGTTTCCTCTGTATGCCCCGTAACATTACCGAAAGGCTTGTTGGCAAGAGAACATTTGAAGAAGCAGACGCATGGCTGGATCTGTGGTGCCATACCACATACGGAGATTACGGCAATGCGTTTTCTTTTTTGGGTCCTGCGATCCAGTATGGCAAATATGGAAGCGTTCTAACCCTGGATGGCTTGGGAAAACGCTGGGGCTGGGAGAAGACGAAGGTATGGCGTTTCTTTAAGAAGCATGAGGATACCTACGCTCTGTTCCGGCTGCCCGGTGCATATGGCTGTGTCATTTTCAATCGGATATATCCTGCAGCATCTGAGATCCCCATGCCTGAGCACGAGGATGTAATCAAGGTACTGAATGATATCCGTAAAGCGGGAAAGAAGATCAGTGTGCGAGGCTCTGATTCTGAGCGCCTGAATTGCATGATCGCATGGAGAAGCAGAATTGTGGTGACTGCCTATGAGAAGGAATTTGAAGAGGATGCAAATACTGGCGTTGCACTTTCGAACCCCTTAATACGCGCGTATTTTTCTCATGGTAGGAACTGTAAGAATTGTAGGAACTGTATTTATGACTGCCGGGGTATGTCTAAGGGGTTCCGACGAAACTTTGAACAAGGGCATGATATCCGGGGACCGTGTGCTCTGGAATCGCCGTTCAGATTATTCACGATAGGAGAAGTGTGCTATGACAAAGGCAAATATTTCTGAGTATGAGGAGTTGGAGCAAAGGTTGATCGAGAAAGATGCCCAGTTCCGGGAATATTTCACGACCACCGGGGTCATAGGTGATCAGAAGATCAAAGATCCCAAGAAACGTGAATCGCAGCAGAAAAAGAGAAGGCGATTGTACCAGAATACACAGGTGCTGATGGAGAACTATCAGACGATTGTATGGGTCGTTCAGAATTTCCCCGATACCATTGCGGAGGAACTGAATGAACCCTTAGAAGAGGTAGACAACCTGATTGAGCGGGTTGACCTGGAATTCAGCCTGGAGAATCAGAGACTGGAAAACCGGATTCGCTCCATCGCAAAATCCAGAGTCCTGATCGACAGGGTAAATGAAGCTCTGACTATGCTTCGGACAAAACCTGGCGACGGGGAGGAAATGTACCAGGTGATCTACAAGACCTATATCAACCCTGACTACAAGGATGTCTGGGACCTGTTTGACAAGCTGTCATTATCCAGAAGGCGGTATTATTACCTTCGTGAGAATGCCTTCATGCTGATGTCGCTGATCCTCTGGGCTGGGCCTACAAGTGAGATTTCCAGATGGCTGGAGATCATTGCGATGCTGGAGGAAATGAAGATGGACTAAAGGCGTTGTGTGAATCTTCCGTGAAAAGAGTGGGAAAAAGTTTGCACAAAATAGGGAATGACAAGTACATGGAAATGTGGTACAATATTATCGTCCAATACTGGACATTGCGAGTGAGCGCTGTTTTTTGAGCCGATTTGGCTTTGAAACAGCGCTTTTTTTGCGCCCATTTTCTAGTAAAGGAGGTAATAGACATGGTCAAGCAGCTCACCAAAGGCAAGGAGTGGCTGAACAATGCCTACTGGTCTGCAGTGGGCATGGCCACTGCCACAATGCTGACGATGCAGCCTGTCCTGGCAACAGCGACCGGCACCGGTACCATCTGGGCACGCTTCTCCACCATCCTGAAGGATGTGTATGGTCAGATCGTAGCCATCAGTACCATCGTTGCTGTCACGGTTGCGGCAATCGCACTTCTGGTGCGTATGATTTCCCGTAACCAGCGTGCAGTCGATGAGGCAACCAACTGGCTGAAGCGCATCGTTGTCACCTGGATCATCCTGAATTCCCTGGGCTTTGTTGTGGCATACCTGCAGCCTTTGATCCAGGGCGGTAACTACTCCGGCTAAGGAGCCATAGGTAAAATCCAGGCTTCCAAAGGAGGTGATACCCATTCTAGACTGGATTTTTGAGGGTATCGTCGGTTGGATTGCGAGTATCGTTTCACAGCTCTTCGATGCGGTATCGGGACTCTTTCTTGAGGCACTCGGTACCGATATGACGGCCATGGAGGAATACTTTCCCTTTGTGACCAAGGCATATGACATCATGCAGGTTACTGCCTGGGCGATCCTAATTCTGATCGTCGTGTGGCAGTTATTCCGTGCATTCGGAGGCCCCATAACTGAAGCGGAAAACCCATGGCACCTTCTGATTCGGGGTGCTATATTTGCATTTCTGATTGGCTATGCCAAACCCATTTTCACAGCCTGCCTGAGCATCGCCCGGGCTCCTTACACATCCCTCATGGATGTCAGCATGACCGGCGAGGATTTCACATTCGCCGGAATTGAACAGGCCCTGACCAGTGGATTGACAACGATAGTGTCAGTTGCCAGTGTGATTGGCCTTATTCTGATTCTCATCCTGGAGATCGCTCTGGGATGGAATTACTTCAAACTCCTGCTCGAAACCGTGGAACGGTATATCGTGGTGGGAGTTCTCTGTTATACTTCTCCGCTTGCCTTTTCCGTGGGCGGATCCAAAGCCACGAATACCGTCTTCAGATCCTGGTGCAGAATGGTTGGCTCCCAACTACTGCTCCTGGTTATGAATGTCTGGTTCCTTCGTGGCTTTGCGTCGTCTATGGGACAATTCATTGCCAATGGTGGTGCTTTGACAACCGGAAAGGGAAGTATCTTCCTTTGGATGTTCTGTGCATTGGCTTACCTTAAGTGTGCGCAGCGGTTTGACAGCTATCTGGCTTCCATTGGCCTGAATGTAGCACAGACCGGTTCCAGTATGGGTATGGAATTGCTGATGGCAGCCAGAGTCCTTACAGGAGCAGGTGGTGCGGCAAGAAGCGCAGGAAGTGTATTCAGCAGAGGCGGAAGTGCGGCAACCGGAACCGGTGCTGCAGCAAGTGGCTTTGCCGCAGGTTTTGCTTCCAAATTCAGCCCCAATTCCTATGTGCGTGATGCCGTTGTAGACGGTGGTACCCGGATGGGATTTGGCGGCGGTGCAGGCTTTGTTGCCCGTGCCTTCGGTGGTATCGCTGCCAGAAACGGTGCAACGCTCAATGGCGATTCCATTGCTTCTGTTGCTGGCAGATCTCCCAATGCATCCGGTATGATTGCCGGCGACATTGCAGATCGGAGCCTCAGCAACTACATGCCTCACATGAAGGGCTTCCAGATGCAAGGAACTCAAATCACCGGCGGTCATATCAGTACCACAGCAACGACTCCCGATGGCAAGAAGGCAAATGTGGATATGTACAGTGCTTCTCAGTTTGAAAAGCCGGATGCTCCCCACAGTGTTGTCACTGCATCGGATGGCAGTCAGTGGTATCAGATGGCAAGCGGTGAAGGCAGAGGCGCCTTTTATGATGCTCCCGTCTTTGGCGGAATGAATGCACAGCCCGGTGCAGACGGGGTTAACACAGATCCTGCCAATCCTGCAGTTGGTGAAACGGTTCCTGGAACAGAAACACCCGGGGTCCAAACACCTGCAGACGGTACTCCTGTCAGCGAAAGCATTGTACCTGGTGCAGAGGGTATGCCTCAGGGTGTATCCACTTTCCCGGGAGATCAGATACACGATGTTCCCGGCATGTCCGATGGCATTCAGGGAGAGGGATTTTTTCCCGGCGGCAATCAGATGCCCGAAGCTGGTGCAGAAGAAGATGTTCCCGGCATGGTTGGACAGCCTATCGAAGGCGGTCAGCTTGGTGTAATGCCTTCCGGCGATCCCGGCGGTATTGCAGAGCAGATTCCTGCCTCTGAAGCAGAAGGACAAGCTTTTGGTGCTGCCTTTATTGCGGCACCCGGTGCTGAAATGGCATCTGCTGAGCTTGGAGCTGATCCCGGAGATATCCCGCATCCCGTCACAGCAATTCAGGGCGATGGTATCCCGACTGACGGAATGGAGATGCCACAGGGTGGAGCCGGCTTTATGCCCAAGCTTGTACCCAACCAGATTCCTGGAGACAGTATTACAGGAGCAGGGGAGATTCCTTCTGCTTCCGGCGGCGAACATATCATTTCCGCACCTGCAGAGGGCGGTATGGAGGTTCCCCAGACTGGTTCTGGATTTGTTCCCGAACTGGTTGGTCAGCCTGAAGCTCCTGCTGCAATCGGTGGAACGGATATGCCTGGTATTACCCCCGGCGAACAGAGTGTACCTGTTCCTGCTGAAGGTGGAATGGATGCTCCGGAATTTGGCGCGGCATTTGTTGGTGCCGGATCCGATGGCAATATTCTTGCATTCCCCGGTGTCAGCAGTGAGGTTCCTGTTCCTGGAGATTCGATTTCCGGAAGCACCGAAGGCGGCGGAGAAATACCGCATCAGGTCTCCGGGTTTGTCGGCGGCGATGTTGGTGGAGCAGGAGTTCAGCCTGAAACGGGTGTTATACCCGGTAGTACCGAAATGCCTGTTTCTCATGATGCTGGGCATGAAGCACCGCAGTTTGGTGCCGGTGTGTCCGGTGGTTTCTATGGCGCAGATCACAGTGCTGGATCTGATGGAGATTCCCTCCATGGAGGAGACCAGCATAACGGGCATCCTGTACAGGGCGATGATTCCCCCGGTTACTCCGGCGGATATTCCCAGGGAGGATACGCAGAAGCACCTCTGGTGGCAGCAACATTCCCCAGTGCCCAGGAAGGTACCATGCTCCGGACGGTTGGCGACGGCGTGATCGAAGCCAGCTCTCCCGACGGTGGAAACACCCACTGGTACAACAGCGCATACTACCAGGAACCCGATGCACCCCATTCCGTTATGGAAGCAGCCAACGGAGTCCAGTGGTATGCTATGCAGCAGCAGGCTCATGCTCCTCAGTTTGAGTCTGGAGAGAGTGCAGTCCAGTACAATCAGGCGGCATTCCAGAACTTCATGCCTGGTTATGAAGGCCAGGTTGCCCATGTGGACGGTACCCATCGCATGGATGGTCATTTTGAAGTTCGTAATGCTGACGGATCCGGCACTGCATTCTTCGATACTGCCCGATATGCTGCTCCTCGCGGTGATTATCAGGTGCTGGAGGATGCTCGTGGAGCCCAGTGGTATGCCATTCGCGGTGAGGCAGCCGTCGACCGGAAACCCGTATACGAGAACGGTCATGCAGTCTATGATGATGGTAAGCTTCGTATGGTGAATGTTGAAACTGTGCGGTACAAACAGACACCTGCCCGGTTTGCTGAGCCTCAGAAGCGAGCAGATATTGACCGCAAACCCCCAAGAAGAAAACACTAAGCCTGAAACGGCCATGGTTGTGATGTTCGCAATCATGGCCGTTTCTCATTCCCCGAGAAATACAGGAGGTGAATGCCATGGCAGAACCTGCTAAGCAGCAGTTTGGAGATGGTCAGGACAATTTTGGTCAGGCCGCCGGACAAGCTGCGAAGGCTGCCAAGGAAGTTTCCAAACAGGCTGCTGCACAAGCAGCGGCCAAGGGTGCAGAAGCTACTGCAAATGCTGCTGCGGCAACAGTGCAAGCTGGTGTCGAAGGAGGTAAGGCGGTTGCTGAAATTGCAGCAGGCACTGCCGCAGGCGGTCCCTGGGGTGCGATCATTTCAGCCGCATGGGCCATGCGCCACACACTCTACAAGATACTGATTTGCTTATGCCTGTTCCTAACGATCTTGATCATTCTTGTCGTATCTCTTCCCAGCATCGTGACTGAAAGCGTCTTTGGCCTGAATGGCACACAGCCAGACCCCAATGCCACACTGGAAAGCTCCTATTCAGAGATGTCCGATGTGGTATCCGGAGTCATTGACGATGCCTACGATCTTTCGCTGAACAGGGTAGAGGAGATCATTCTGGATGGAGGCTATGACTATGACCTGTCCATGGATGCCCTCATTAACCATGCTCAGTCCACTGCTGGATACGATGTCTGCTATATCCTGGCAGCCTATTCCGCATCCTTGCAGCAGCAAGGCACCACAGTGGATGACATGGTGGCTAAGCTCAATGCGGTGGCAGATCAGATGTTTCCGGTCACTTATGAAGTTAAGACACAGGAACGGTTAGTACCTGTAACTTACTCCACCTATAAGTCCGTTACGGTTACTGTGGTGACCCGGATCGAAGCTGCTGGTATCGTCAATGGTATCCCCAGATATAACTACACCACCGAGAGGAAGACCTATTACCTCCCGGATGAGACCAAGGAATCTGAAGAAGAAATCACTGTTCCAGCCTACAAGGAAGTCACGGTGACCGTTCCGGTCTATTCCGGTGGTCAGATCACCGGCACCCGCCGGGCTACCTATTATGAGGCAGACGGAACCGAAGTTCTGGAGCCGACCATCGAGATCATTGAGTATGCCGAATGTACCATTCATCCCTTTGATAACACAGTGATAGCCGATGCTTTTGGAATCGATATGTCCGCCGAGTACCCACAGTTTAAGCTGACCTATGGTGAAGTGATTCAGAATATGGCAAATGCCTTGAAGATGACTCTTTACGGTACCCTTGGTAACGGCACGGCTGTTCCTTTGACGGATGCGGAACTGATCGCCTTTGTCAACAGGCAGAACTGTAACGCAACCCGCAAGCACATTCTGACCACCGCACTTTCCCTTGTAGGAAAGGTCCCTTACTTCTGGGGCGGTAAGAGTGCTGCAGGTTGGAACGATGAGTGGAATACACCCAAGTTGGTGACTTCTGCGGGTTCCAGTTCTACCGGAACCATCCGGCCCTTTGGCCTGGATTGCTCCGGTTTTACGGACTGGACCTACAAAACTGCTGTGGGTGTGAGCCTTCACGCAGGCACCTATGGCCAGTGGGACAACTCCTATGCCATCGATGAATCAGAACTGCTGCCCGGTGACCTTGGTTTCCTGATGAACGACGGTGGTGCAGGTTGGAATCATGTCCTGATCTTTGCCGGATACGGTGAGGACGGAAGCCGTAAATGGGTCCACTCAGAAGGCGGTATCGGTGTCCATCTGAATACGCCCAGTTATGAAGGGCGACTGTCCCTTCGCAGACCCAAGAATGTGGACTTTGACCAGGAGGTTGGAAGCTCCGCCTACGGTGAGCCGCTTTACTCCCTGCAGGTCAATGTGACCCATTACTGTGCCTGCACCAGATGCTGCGGTCCCAATGCTCAAGGCATTACAGCCAGCGGCAAGCGAGTTGCAGTTGGCATGGTCGCAATGTCCAGTCATTATCCCTTTGGAACCCAGATCATGATCAACGGCATCATGTACACCGTTGAGGACCGAGGCGGTTCCGGCATTGAAAACGATATTGGTCGGGTGGATATCTTTGTCCCTGACCACAATGAAGCACTGCGGATGGGTCGATACGATACCACCGCTTACATTTACAGAATAGGAAGGTAACACATATGTGTCTGCAGGAATACAGAATCCATCTTATCAACAATCAGGTTATCAAGGCAGCTGAAGAACGCTTTATCCCTGAGGATAGGCGGCTGCATAATCGGTTCCGGGCAAGTAAGCCCGACGATGTGCTGACCATTGGGACCGAAGAGACCAGCAGGGCCTTTATCCCTGTCAGAAACATTCTGTACGTTTCCATGGATCAAGACGTTGACTGTTAATACCGTCCCATCATTTTTTCAGAAAGGTTGATTTTTATGTTCGTTAAAGTTGTTCGCATCCATTTCGTCAATGGAGAGGTGCTGCCCATTGCAGAGTGTGTTGAAGATGAGAGCGAAAGCAATATCCTCGAAAGATATCGCAAGGCTCTGCCGGATGGCCTTCTGTATCTCGGGAACCTGGATTGCGGTGAGCTGTTCATTCCCGTATCCAATATTCTGTACATCACCATTGAGCCGGACGATGAAGACTAAGTGATGCATTATGGAAGAAAAAGAATACAGCAATGTCTACGCAATTCCGGCCAATTACACGGACTCCGGTAAGCTGCTCGGTGGCATGGTGGAAACCCGAAATGCCATCGAGGCAGTCTTCCTGGTCGCGCTTGTAGGCTATCCGGAATTGATGTGGATCCCGATGTCCACAACCATACGCATCGTGGTAATGACCGTAACACTCATTCCGCTGGGGGTGCTTGCGGTAATGGGAATCGATGGAGATTCCCTCGTCCAGTATATGGGGCACATGTTCTCTTTCTGGTTCAACCGGCGGAAATTGCACTTCAGGAGGATTGGTTACCAATATGACCC
>JAFOBK010000018.1 GCA_017381835.1 Oscillospiraceae bacterium
GAATGAAGAAGCTGTGCAGAAGCTGGCTGCTGAACTGACCGCAGAAGGCTTCACCTGCATCGGCTACAAGGCAAACGTATTGGACGCTGAGGCTCTGGAGGAAGTCCACCAGGCAGTTCTGCGTGACCTGGGTCCCTGTGATATTCTGGAGACCATGGGTGCCTGCACCATTCTCATCAACGGTGCCGGCGGCAACAATCCCCGCGCCACCACCGCCCATGAATTCTTCGAAGAGGGCGACGAAACCCGCGAAGATATCAAGACTTTCTTTAATCTGGACAAGTCGGGCTTCAACTTTGTGTTTGATCTGAATATCATGGGAACCCTGCTGCCCACCCAGGTATTTGCCAAGGATATGGTCGAGCGCAAGTGCGGTAACATTCTGAATATCTCTTCCATGAATGCCTACACTCCTCTGACCAAGATCCCCGCTTACTCCGGCGCAAAGGCTGGTATCTCCAACTTCACTCAGTGGCTGGCTACCCACTTTGCAGGCACCGGCATCCGCTGCAACGCGATTGCTCCCGGCTTCCTGGTTTCCAACCAGAACCGCGCTCTGCTGTTCAACGAAGACGGCACTCCCACTGCTCGCTCCAACAAGATTCTGAACGGCACCCCCATGGGCCGCTTTGCTGAGTCCGAAGAGCTGCTGGGCGGCATGTTCTTCCTGACCGATGACAAGGCTGCTTCCGCTGTTACCGGCGTGATCCTGCCCATCGACTGCGGCTTCGCAGCTTACTCCGGCGTGTAATCATAGGAGGATACCAATCATGACTGTAATGGAAAGACTGGCAAATTCCGTGGTTGTTCCCGTAGTCGTTCTGGACAAGGTCGAGGATGCTGTTCCCACCGCTAAGGCTATGGCTGCCGGCGGCGTGGATACCATGGAGATCACCTTCCGTACTGCTTGCGCTCCCGAGGCAATCAAGGCTGTTGCTGAAAACTGCCCCGAGGTGCTGGTCGGTGCCGGTACCATCATCAATGTGGAGCAGGCAAAGCTGGCTGTTGAGATGGGCGCAAAGTTCATCGTTTCCCCCGGCTTCAGCGATGAGGTGGTTGGCTGGTGCGTGGAAAACAATATTCCCGTAGCTCCCGGCTGCGTTACTCCCACCGAGATCATGGCTGCACTGAAGCACGGCCTGAAGATGGTCAAGTTCTTCCCCGCCAATGTTTACGGCGGCCTGAACGCTATGAAGAACCTGTCCGCTCCCTTCGTGGGCCTGAAGTTCCTGCCTACCGGCGGTGTGAACACTGCAAACATCAAGGAATACATTGACGCACCCTTTATTCATGCTGTGGGCGGCTCCTGGGTTTGCCCCAAGGCTGACATTGCAGCAGGCAACTGGGAGAAGATCACCCAGCTGTGCAAGGAAGCACGTGCTGCTGCTAAGGGTTAATTGAGGAAGGAAGGATAAAGATATGGCAAGAATTATTACTTTCGGCGAACTGATGCTGCGTCTGCAGCCCTTCAACTATGAGCGTTTTGTTCAGGCTCAGAGTGTAGAATTCACCTTCGGCGGCGGCGAAGCTAACGTTGCTGTTTCTCTGGCTAACTACGGCATGGATGCTGCTTTTGTTTCCAAGCTGCCCGCACACTCCATCGGCCAGGCTGCTGTCAATTCCCTGCGCCGCTATGGCGTTGATACCTCTCTGATCGTCCGCGGCGGCGACCGTGTTGGTATCTACTATAACGAGAAGGGCGCTTCTCAGCGCGGCTCTGTTTGCATCTATGACCGTGCAAACTCCGCTATCCAGCTGGCTAAGCCCGAAGACTTCGACTGGGACAAGATCTTCGAAGGCGCTGACTGGTTCCACTTCACCGGCATCACTCCCGCTCTGGGCGCTAACTGCGTTGAGATCTGCAAGCAGGCATGTATCGCAGCAAAGGCTAAGGGCATCAAGATCTCCTGCGACCTGAACTACCGCGGCAAACTGTGGACCCGTGCACAGGCTAACGAGGCTATGACGGAGCTTGCCAAGTACATCGACGTCTGCATCTCCAACGAAGAGGATGCAAAGGACGTCTTCGGCATCGAGGCTGAGGCTACCGACATCTACGGCGGCACTCTGAACCACGAGGGCTACAAGTCCGTTGCTAAGCAGCTGGCTGACAAGTTCGGCTTCGAGAAGGTTGCTATCACCCTGCGTGAGTCCCATTCCGCATTCGACAACGGCTGGTCTGCAATGCTCTACGACGGCGAGAACTACTGCTTCTCCAAGAAGTACGACCTGCACATCATTGACCGCGTTGGCGGCGGTGACTCCTTCGGCGGCGGCCTGATCTACTCCCTGCTGAGCGGCAAGTCCACTCAGGAAGCTGTTGAGTTCGCAGTTGCTGCATCCGCTCTGAAGCACTCCATCGGCGGTGACTACAATATGGTCAGCGTCGCTGAGGTTGAGAAGCTGGCAGGCGGCGACGGCTCCGGCCGTATCCAGAGATAATCTGATCGGATAAATGAAACATCCCCGTCCTTTTGGACGGGGATGTTTTGATTGGCAGGTGCTTTGCGCGGTTCTCACTTATAAAAGAAAAAAGCTGTATCTTTTGAGGCATGTTCTTAACGAGCAATCGACACCATCATACCGTAGGGCGGGGGCTTGCTCCCGCCGCTAACCCCAATAAATTACCGCAGCACCTATGATGGATGCTGCGGTAAAGTATTAGGTAAATTGGAATTTGGCGGCGAGTTGCCGCTGACAATGCGTGCAAGGTGCATTTGTTTTCGTTACTGCCCTAACCCACTCGGTATCGTTACTGCAGATCAGTTAGACAAATTGGAATTTGTAAACCTAAATTAAATAGTTCTTGCCATTTCGTATTGCTTTGTGATTTCAACAAAGCCGATGTCTATAAGCATTTGTATGACATCGCAACAAGCACAATCAATATTTTTTGCCATAGCAGAGGGGTATCGATTGATTAACGCAGAAACAACATCCTTTAATGCGTCCAATTCATTATAATGCATCTGTATAATTTCTCCATGCCTTTTTGCATAAATACAGTATGCTTGGTCATTAAGATAGAGAACCTCAAAAAGCTGGGGATTTTGGTTTATTGTGTATGATGTGTGTTCGAACGAAGGTTCAACTGAAAATCTTGTTGAGAAAGAGGTAAAATCCTGATAAGGGATAACAGCAATATGATTATTCCATCCCTGCCCAGGCCCAGATGCTGTGAGTACAGAGTATTCACGCTGGACAGAAAAGCCTTTTTTACTATAAATTGACACAGCATGATGGTTGGATTGCAAAACCTCCAAATAGTATCTTTCAATGTTGTGACGCTTCAACTGTTGGATAGTATATTCAAATAACGCTGAAAATACTTTTTTATTACGGTGTTCGGGAACAACACCAGTACCAGCATCGAACACAACGCTTTGATGCATATAAACGCCTACAGAATTGAGAATAACGGCAATAAGTTGTTCGTTGCAGAATGCACCATAAGATAACGAAAGATTTACAGCACTTGCTGTAAGATAATGTTCCAGTGATTCCGTTGTGAAGCAAATGGGTTGTTCATAATCTGAAAAAGCCAAATTAAAGCATTCGGCTAATTGTTGCAGGCTTACTTTGTCCAATGCTCGAAAATGGTACATATCTATACTCCTTGTTGCTAATATACTTAGGCGACAATAAAAGTGCAGTTCGTATTATGCAAATTCAAGTTTATCGAATTCCATACGCCAAGCGGATCATAGCGACCGGTCGAGGGGCCCAAAGGATGTCGTTTGACCGACGCAGTCCGTGACGCATTGTCAGCGGCCACTGGCCGCATTATATCATAGGCACCATGTTTTTTCAACGTCCCGGCGTGAAGGCTTTCGGCGGGAGCAAGCCCCCGCCCTACGATTTGCACACATGGCAAGCGGAGCATCCGGCTGTTCACCGGGCACAGGCAACCGGGCAGTTGCCCAGACCCACAAAAACAGGAAAACTGGCAGGTCAAAACGACCTGCCAGTTGTTTTGTGCTATTTCTCCGCTAAGAACATCACGCTTTTGATACAGAGTTTTTCTAAACAAGAAATCAGATATAAACAATAACAGCGCAAAGCTCTACATCTTCCTGGCCGTTGTTGGCAACGGAGTGACCGGTACCTGCGGGGCAGAGCATCACATCGCCGGCACTGACCACAGACTCAACACCGTTGTCATTGTAGAGGGCTTCACCCTTCATAACATAGAACAGTTCACTGTCCTTTTCGTGTACATGGTAGCCGATGCTGCAACCGGGCTTCAGGGTGATGTTGGCAAACAGGCGGCCCTTATCATTCAGCTCTTCGGGAGTTGCAAAGTGGGTGATCTCCACGGTGCCGTTGCCGTCACGCATTTTCTCATTGTACACTTTTTTGCAATCTGCTGCTTTTCTGATCATTTGAATGACCTCCTTATGTTTTTTCTTTATTATAGCATTGGGTTGCAGGAAAAAACAAGGACTTTTCTTATGGAGGAAAGGAGAAAAATATGTTATGATAAAGCAAAGACAACAAGGGAGGAAGCAGAATGAATCTCAATTCTTTTATGCCGGTGAAACTGGTGACCGGTGCAGGCTGCGTGCGGGCCGGTGCAAAGGAACTTTCCAAACTGGGAAAATGCTGTTTGGTCGTTACCGGCAAAACATCTGCAAAGGCAAGCGGTGCGCTGCAGGATCTTACCGACACATTGGATGCTAACGGCCAAAAATGGAGCCTCTTTGATGAAATTGGACAAAATCCCAAGCTCACCGACTGCATGAGAGCGGCAGAGCAGGCAATTGCGGCGGGTGCAGATTTTGTGGTGGGCATCGGCGGCGGTTCTGCCCTGGATGCGGCTAAGTGTATCGCTGTCCTGGCGGCAAATCCCGGCATGACCCAGACCCAGCTCTATGCCTTTGACTGGGCGAATGCGCCCCTTAAGATGGTCGGGATAGGCACGACTGCAGGAACCGGCAGTGAAGTCACAAAGGTTTCTGTTATCACCACGCCTGACGGCCGCAAAAAGAGTTTTCATCATGAGGCAATCTTCCCGGTACTGTCCCTGGGCGATCCTACCTACACCATGTCGGTACCTCCTATGGTAACCCGCAGCACCATGATCGATGTGCTGGCCCACTGCGCGGAAAGCTTTTTCAGCCGGGCAGCAAATCATATTTCTCAGGCCTATGCGGTGGAAGGTATCCGTCTGTTGCTGCCGGTATTCAGGATGATGGCGGAAAAGGGCTGTGAGAACCTTAGCTATGAAACCCGGGAAGCGCTCTACTGCGCCTCTATTTACGGCGGCCTGGCCATCAATGTGACCGGCACCTGCTTCCCGCACACCATGGGCTATCTGCTGACAGAATCTTTCGGCATTCCCCACGGAACTGCCTGCGCGGTATTCCAGAAAGATTTTTATGAGTATAATAAAGCGGTTGTTCCGGTGCTTGCGGCAGAGTATCTGGAAAGAATCGGCTGCAGTGAGGAAGAATATTTCCACCTTTTGAAGGAACTGACACCCCCTTGCGAAATTACCATGAGTGAAGCTCTCATTGCCGAATCCCATAGCCGCTGGGTCAATAACGGAAGCATGGCCAAATGTCAGGGCGTCTTCAGCGCAGACATGGCCGATGAGATTCTCCGCAGAAAATACCTGAAAAAATAAAGGGAAACAGCCGCTGACCGTTTGTCGGCGGCTGCTTCTGCATCTTGATTTTTGGTGTGCGATATGATAATGTCAAGGTAAGAAAATGCCTGCAGAAAGGAAAGAATCGCCATGAAGGTTTATGATATTACCGGCCCTATCCGGGACGGCATGTGGAACTATGAGCCGCCTTTTCCCACCTTTCATTTAAAACCCCTGCCCCAGCCGGAATGGGTGAATTCCAGAGTGTACTGCGAGATTTTTGAGGGGATCCATTCCCAGACCGGCACTTACCTGGAAACGCCTGCTCACTTTTTCGGCAACGACAACTGCTATCTGATGAGCAATGTCCCCGTGGAGAAGCTGGTTTCCATTCCCTGCACCATTCTGATGCTGCCGGGGCTGGATAAGCCCGGTGAAACCCGCCCCGCCATCACTGCCGAAATGCTGGCAGCCTGCCCCGGTGCGGAGAATATCCAAACCGGCGATGCCATTTTGGTAGGCACGGGATGGGGAAAATACTGGATGGATGACTGTTATCTGGATGCATCCCCCTATTTTACTTACGATGCCATGAAGTACCTGATGGATAAGAAGCCTTTCCTTTTGGGTACGGACTTCCCCCGCTGGGAGAGTTTTGAACATCCTCAGAATTTGTTCCCGCTGTTTTACGAAAGCGATGCGCTGATGCTGGCGCCCCTGGTGAATTTGGAAACCATTCCTGCCAACCGTGCCAAGCTGACGGCGCTGCCCCTGAATATTCCCGGCACCAGCTGCATCCCCTGCCGTGCGGTTGTTTCGGTGTAAGAAAGGAAGGAAACCATGATTACAAAACAGGAAATCAAACGCTCCCTGGGACTGATGGGCATTGTTCCCGGCGATACGCTGCTGCTGCATAGCGCAATGACCGCCATCGGCGGTGTGGAAGGCAGCGCCGATACGGTGATCGATGCCTTCCTGGAGACCATTGGAGAAGAAGGCACCCTGGTCATGTCTACCCTGACCGGCTGGTTTGCGCCCTTTGACGCGGCAACTTCCCCCAGCGCTGTGGGTTACTTATCGGAAGTATTTCGCTGCAGACCCGGTGTGCTGCGCAGCCTGCATCCCGTCCACTCTGTCTGCGCTTACGGCAAGAACGCAGCCTTCATTACAGAAGGCCATGAACACTGCAAAACCGGCTGCGGAGAAGGTACACCTTATCTGAAAATCCGGGATTTGGGCGGCAAGGCATTGCTGCTGGGTGTGGATATGGATAGAAATACCGTGATGCACTCCCTGGAAGAGGCCATCGACGCAAAATACTTGCGCACATTGGAGATCGTGGCTCCTACTTATCTGGAAAACTATCAGGATAGAACCTTCACACTGGAAAAATTCCCTCCCGGCCACAGAGATTTTATGATGATTACTCCCTATTTGCGCCGCGCCGGTGCAATAACGGAGGGTAAAATCGGCAAGGCAGTCACCAAATGCATCGATATGCAGAAACTGTTCCAGGTTGTGATGCCGATGCTGGAGCAGGATCCTCTGCTGTTTATCTGCCACAATGACCATTGCAACTCCTGCCATTGGTCCAGACTCCTTTATACGGATCAGGAGATCAATATGGATAAGTATAAGGAAAATTGCTGCACCGATGAAACCTGCGAGATCTGCGTGATCTGAAGCCGAAAGGAGTTGTGAGCTATGTATCAATTCAGTATTGCACCGTCGGATTTTCTGGCACTTGGCTTTGAGCAGAAGCTTGCCCTGTGTGAGGAAACCCGTTGCGGTTATGTGGAGCTTTCCGACATCATTGAGGGAACGTTCATCGGTGATATGGACGGGGATGCAATCGAAACCATGCGCGGTCTTCTGATCGACTATGGCAAGATTATCAGCCTGGTTACCTACACCGGAAAAATCTCCGATTATGGCCGGTTCCGGGCGCTGCTGCGCAATGCCCATCTGCTGGGTGTGAAGGCCATCAAGGTCAGCTGCGACGGATATGACAGCCTTCAGGATGCGGCAGCAGATATCACCGAGTGCGCCCAGGATGCAAAGTGCTATGGCATCCGTCTGTGCGTGGAAAACTGCCATGATTCCATTCTCTCCCGCAATAAGGACATGGAACTGCTGGTAAAGAGCGCAGGTGAGAATGTGTATACCATTTTTAATCCCCTCTGCTATGCCTATATGCGCGCCCATCCCTTCTTCCATGAATTCTATGGAAGCAAGCTGAAGAATAATATTACATTTCTGCGGGTCAATGACGGCCTGTTTTGCGAGCGCAGACCGGAGCTTCCCGGTCGGGGCAACGCGGAAATTAAGGAGCTGGCATCCATCCTGCTTTCCCGCTCCTTTGACGGCTGGTTCTCGTTTACCGACTATTTCGGCCAGATGAGCAGGGAGGAAGTAAAAGAATACATTGCAGCCTTCAAAACCCTGCTGAAGCAAATGTAAGCACATCAATGATAAAAGCCCTGACCACCGCTTGCCGGTAGTCAGGGCTTTGACATTATTTAGACTTGGAAGCGATCGTAACGGTCAATGCAATCCAGGCACAGCTTCTTGTCGCCTGCCAGGCGGATCCAGTTGGCACCGGTGGATTCACCGCAGCAATCGCAGGTGTAAGAATCGAACAGCCGTGCCTTTTCAGGCAGCCGGATGGTGGTTTCCTTTACTTCGAACATCTCTTCCGGTTTGCAGGCCTGATAGTAGGCAAAGGACTCTGCTTTGGTCATGCCTTCAGGTCTGGGCTTCAGCACCAGCCGGACGGATTTTCCGGTCTTGCGGTTATAGAAGGAGAATGCCTGCTTGCCCCGCATATGGAACAGAAGGTTGCCCTTGCCGATGCTGCAGCCCAGCAGCACCTGGATGCCGTCAATGCCGCAGGCATCATTTTCTGCGATACAGACCACCTGCTCGTCATCGGAAAACTCCAGATTCAGAAGCTCGATGGCATACAGACTTGCCTTATATCCAATGGTGAGACCGCCGCATTCGTGGCCGTGAAAAGCCACGCAATCCTGCCAGGTTTTCATAGACTTCCTCCTTATTCTTCCACCAGCACCATGTGCCGGCCTTCAATTTCTACAACTTTTGCATCCACACCGTAAATGTCTTTCGATGCGGTGCTGTCCAAAATACTGCGGTCACCGTGACGGTAGACCTGACCGTCTTTGAGCAGCAGGAAGCGGTCACAGAAGCGCAGCGCCAGGTTCAAATCGTGGATCACTACTACAGCGATCATATTGTCCTTATGGCAAAATTCACGCACCATCTTTAATACCTGGTACTGATTCTGAATATCCAGGGCGCTGGTGGGTTCGTCCAGCAGCAATACCTTTGGCTGCTGTGCCAAAGCTCTTGCCAGCATGACTTTCTGCTTTTCGCCGCCGGAGAGCTGATTTAAGAATCTTCCCCGCATATCTTCCACATCCAACCGGTGCATGGCATCGTGGACGATTTTGTGATCTTCTTCCGTGAATCCCCATTTCATATAGGGTCTGCGGCCCAGCATCACCGCATCGTGAACGGTCATCTGCGTGCTGGGAACGCTTTGGGAAACAAAGGCCACGCGTTTGGCAACTTCCCGGGATGACTTCTTTAAAAGATCCGCACCGTCCAGAAACACTTCGCCTGCATCGGGTTTCAGAATGTGGTTCAGACATTTCAGAAGGGTACTCTTGCCCACACCGTTGTTGCCTAAAATTGCCAGGAATGTGCCGGGTTCTACGTCAAAAGACACATCCTTCAGCAGTTCCGGGCAGCCTTTGTAGTGATAGCTGAGATGTTTGATTTGCATCATTGCTTTTTACCTCCTTTGAACAGAAGGTAGAGAAACAGAGGACCACCCAGGAAAGAGGTGATGGCGCCTATGGGCAGAATCACCGGACTGATGACGGTTCTTGCAAACAGATCACCCAGCAGAAGCAGAGTGGCACCGCCTAAAATTGAGCCGGGGATCAGATACAGATGATTGTTGCCTACCACCATTCGGACGATATGAGGGGCAACCAAACCGATAAAACTGATCAGACCCACATTGGAAACTACAACGGAGCTGCACAGGCAGCACAGCACCATGCCAACAAGGGTCAGCTGTTTCACATTGATACCAAGACTGATGGCGGTTTCCTCGCCACTCAAGAGCGCATTATAATCCCACCGGTGGGCAAAGCAGTATACACACAGAATGACAACGATCAATGCCAAACCGCCAAGGTCATCCCATCCTGTGCTGCCAAGATCGCCAAAGGTCCAAAATACCAGGGTGGAAAGCTGGACTTCATCGGCAAAATACTGGATGAGGGTGGTGGCACCGGTGAACATGGAACTGATGGCAACACCTGCCAGCACGATGCCCTCCGGAGATACTTGCCGGAATTTGCTTAGTCCCAGGATCACCAGAGCCACGGCGATGGAACCGAGGAATGCGCACAGAGGAATACCAAAGCGGTCGGTAGCGCCCAGCCCCAGCACCACAATGGCAAAGGCAGCGCCGAAGGTAGCGCCCTGGGAGACACCCAGGGTAGAGGAGGAGGCCAGGGGATTGCGCAGAACCGCCTGCAGAATGCAGCCGGAAAGACCCAAACCACCGCCGGCAAGGATTGCCGTGAGGATCCGGGGCAGACGGTTATTGCGTACTACCAGGTTGATTTTCTTGTCAGCGGATATGCCGAAGATGCCTTTCACCAATTCGCCCACGGGGGTTTCATAGGAGCCGGCACGAAGGCTCAGCAGAATGGTCAGCAGCAGAACACTGCCTAAAATAATGAGAAAACTAACGCTTTTTACCTGGTTTTTTCTGTATAGCGGGTCAAAACCCTTATTCTCCAATTTGGATGGGACGGAATTCATAACCGGACTCCTTTAAATCTTCGTAGGGGTTTGCGCCCAGCAGCGTTTCAAAAATTTCTCCTGCCTTTGCCACCGGGTCCACATCTGCAAACTGCTGGGGATACAGAATGCAGGCAGCATAATAAGCATCTGCCAATGCGGTGTCCAGGTTGGAAGCATAGGAACGGAAAGAAATCTGAGAGTATACCTTTCTTTCCTGAACTGCCGTAAGGGCGTGATAATAGTCGGGATTCTTGGCATAGTCTTCGTTGATAAGATCCATGCCGTTAAAATCCAGGAAAATGATATCCGGATCCCAGGAAAGCACCTGCTCCAGATCAATGTCAAATGCGCCGCTTTGGCCGGTAGTATCGGCAAGGTTATTGGCATGGATCAGCTCGAAAGGACCGTATCCGGCCTCTGTGCCTTCAAAACCATGCAGGCCTCGGAAAGAAACACCTGCCACATAAACTGACGGCTTGTCGCTATCAGGGATGTTCCCGGTTCTGCTATCCAAGTCTTTCTGAACTGCCTTTAAGTAGGCGGTCAGCTCGTTTGCCCGGTCCTCCATGCTGTAAAGCTCACCCAGAATGCGGATGGTCTCATAGGCATTGGCATCCAAAGCCTTATCGCTGCCCGGAATCACCACAACCGGTGTGCCGGTCTGTGTCTGCAGATCATCGGCATCGACATTGGCAGACTTACTCATGACAATTACCTGGGGTGCCACAGCGATGATCTCCTCCGCATAGGGTACTCCGTTGGTACCGGTAATGGGAAGATCCTTAAACTTTTCATGGTTCACATAGTTATACAGCCGGTCGATGCCTTTGGTTGCCTCATGCTCTTCTACACCGGCTACCAGATCCGCGGCACCCATATAGCAGGTGTAGCGCAGCGCGCCAACACCAACGCAAACAATGGACTCCACTGTTTGCGGCACTTCCACCTGACGGCCTGCGCCATCGGTGATGACTTTTCCTTCCGGCGCATTGACTTCCTTTGCACCGCAGCCTGCCAGCAGACCGATACAGATAACGGCTGCCATAATTAAAGCGATTCTTTTCTTCATAGTGTTTCTCCCGTATTCTTTATGAGTGCATTATAAAATACAGCAGGAGCGGCCACAAGCCGGGTGGGGGGATATTTTTTGAAATAAAAAGCCGCTGATGCATTACGCACCAGCGGCTTAATATGGGGTTTCTTATTCGGGCTTAAAGGTGTAAACAGCGCCTTCTTCCACATTGATGGTATCTACGCCGGTCATGGCATATTCACCGTTGACATACACAGCCCAGTACTTGCCGTCGGTGTCCCAATCCAGGGGGATGCCGTTGACGGACTTGATGTACAGACCGTAGTCACCCTGCTCACCTTCCAGCAGGCCTTCTGCCTGCAGCGCTTCGCCGACGGTGGCAGCAGTGGTTTTGATCTTATGGGTGGTTTCCACACCGTCCAGGTCTACAGTAATGACGGTGAAGGAGGTCTTCTTTGCGCCGCAGGCAGTCATACCGAAAGCCAGGGTGAAGATCAGAAGAAGGGACAGTGCGATTGCGATGATTCTTTTCATTTGGGATACGCTCCTTTTTATAGAATAGTCCCGTTTGCGGGGGATATCCATGGCGCAGTATTGCCCCGGAGGGGCAATCGCGGAAGAGGGGGACTTCCGGCAACCGAAGCAATAAAAGCTGCGGTGATCTTAAAAAATCACCGCAGCCGTTTTTCTGCGTCATAGACCACCAAGTCTGTACGGGCAGAACGGTGTGATTACATAGTTTAAGCAGTTCTCCTGACTTGCAGATCAGCAGCTCTGTGCAGCCTTCTCGGGACTTGCCCAATGGCTGGCTTTCACCTGACACAGAACCTCATTGCATACAGTGGCGGTACCGTTCGTGATTCTCACACGATTCTCTATTCTCCCATGGGGCTGTGACCGCACCCATAGGCACTTAAACCTATATGAACTTACTGATATGGTAGCACCGACATGCTGCGGTGTCAAGAAAAAAAGATTGCGGTTTTTACATGAGTGTGATAGTATATTAAAAAGAGCGAAAGCTCATGATATAGCAAACAGGATCGTTAGTTTTTGGAATGGGCAGCGCAGGAATTGCGTGTTATCCCAACGGTACCAAGCCGCCGTAGACGGACAAAAAGCCGCTTTTGCCATTGGCGCAAGCTGAGAAGGCAGAAGCAAGAGGGCGTCCGGAGTCGGAATACGGACTAGCGGTCTGTACGCGGGGCTCTTGGGGGCTGCCTTGCGGATTCTTTGTGCTCAGAATCAGCTGAGTCGGTTTTGTGGTTTTGAAGCTCCCGGATTCCGGGAGCTTTTTTATTTGCAGGAGAGAGCGATGAAAGAACGAAAGAATAGAATGTATCGGCTGAGCCTGATTTTCAGTGTGTTTCTACTCTTCTTCACCCTTTGCATGACAGCATGCGCAGGGGACAGCGGAAAACCTACGGAAGCACTTGCGGCGAAAACAGCCAAAGCGCTAATGAAAAAGGCAGAACCTGCCGGCTCCGATTGGGTGGCCTTTGGCCTTGCCCGGTGGGAAGGCGCGGCTTTGGAAAACTGGATGGATACCTATCTTTCCGATGCCGAAGCAAGAAGCGCGGACTGCCAGGGTGTATTTCATGAACGCAAATACACGGAAAATGCCAAAGTGATTCTTGCCTTGACGGCCTTGGGAAAGGATCCCCGGGATGTGGCAGGATTCAATCTGCTGGTACCCCTGGCGGATTTTGAACAGACGGTGTTTCAGGGTGTCAACGGCGCAGCCTATGCACTGCTGGCCCTGGATAGCGGCAGTTATGAAATCCCTGCCAATGGAGCAGACAGCACCCAGGCGACCCGGGAAATGTATGTGGATTATATTCTCAGCAGCCAGTACCCTGACGGAGGTTGGGCACTGTCGGGAGATACTTCCGAAGCGGATCTGACCGCAATGGCGCTGCAGGCTTTGGCCAAGTATCGGGATCGGGCAGATGTGGAAGAAGCCATCAAGCGGGGTGTGGCATTCTTGTCCGAAAATCAGAATGAAGATGGCGGCTTTACCTATTTTAACGCCCAAACCTGCGAATCGGTTTCTCAGACGATTCTTGCGCTGACAGAACTGGGGATCTCCCTGGAGGATCCGCGCTTTATCAAAGAAGGAAATACCTTGCAGGATGCCCTTTTGCGGTTTCGTCAGAAGGACGGCACCTTTGCCCATTTGCTGGATGGGGGGTCGGATATGATTGCCACCGAGCAGGCATTTCTTGCCCTGGTTGCTGCCGATAGAGCGGAGCAGGGAGAATCTTCTGTATATTGCATGCATTAACAATATTTGGAGGCTTTTTATGAAGCGGATTGCAAAGATGATCATTTTGGTGCTGGCGCTGACCCTGCTCTGGGGCTGCGCAAAGGCAGGCGGCGAGGAGGTTTCCGATACCAATGGTGACGGAAAGCTCAGCTGCACCCTGGAAATCCGGTGCGATGTGCTTCTGGACAAGCTGGATCAGATGGCGGAAGGAAAGGCTGCTCTGGTGCCGGAAGACGGTGTGCTGCTGCCGGTAACAGAAGTAGCGTTTGAAGGCGGCGAATCCGTATTTGATGTGTTTCGGAAAGTTCTTCGGGAAGAAAAGATCCATTTTGAATATGTGGATGCCACGGCCTACAGCACAGCCTATGTGGAAGGCATCGGAAATCTATACGAGTTTGACTGCGGTTCCCGCTCCGGCTGGGTATTCAGCGTCAACGGTGTCCATCAGGGAATCGGCTGTTCTGCCTATACCCTGGCAGACGGCGATGTGATCGTATTTAACTACACCTGCGACCTGGGCGCCGATGCAGGCGCGGAGACAGTTTATGAATAAGGATACCTTTTCCGGATTTCACCCGGCGGTGAATCTGGCCTTTTTCGCAGCAGCCCTGGGCATGACCATGTTCATACTGCAGCCGGTGTACCTGCTGATCTCTTTTGTCAGCGCCTGCGCTTACTTGCTTTATTTGCAGGGGAAAAAGGGCATGCTGCGGCAGGTGGGATATCTGGTGCCGCTGCTCATTCTGATGGCAATCTTGAACCCGCTGTTCAATCATGAGGGTACGACGGTGCTGTGGTATCTTCCTAACGATAACCCCATTACACTGGAAGCGGTTTGCTTTGGCCTGGCTTCTGCTGCGATGATGGGCGCATCCATTGTGTGGTTTAACTGCTGCAATACGGTCTTTACTTCCGATAAGATCATCTACCTCTTTGGACGGGTGATTCCGGCGCTGTCGCTGCTGGTTTCCATGACAATGCGGTTTGTGCCCCGGTTCAAGAACTTCCTGCAGAGTGTGCTGCAGACCCAGAAAGCGATGCACAAGCCGGAGAATGCAAAAGAAAAATTGCAGCAGGCGCTGTCTGCCTTTTCGGCTACCGTCAGCTGGGCAATGGAGCAATCCATTGTATCCGCAGATTCTATGAAAAGCCGTGGCTATGGCATGGGCGGAAGAACGGCATTTTCTATTTATCTTTTTGAAAAACGGGACGGTATCGTTCTGGGACTGCTGGCGCTGCTGTGCTTAGGTGCAGCGGTTCCCAATCTTATGGGCCTGATAGAGTGGAATTACTATCCCGGCATGACCGGCCAGCTGCTTGGCCCGGTGCAGATTTTGGCATACATTTGCTATGGCGGTATGTGCAGCCTGCCGTTGATCATCGATTTCGTGGAGGATCGTAAATGGAACGCATTAAGATCCAAAATTTAACATTTACTTACCCGGAGCAGGAAATTCCCGCCCTCCGGGGCGTTTCCATGGCATTACATCCCGGTGATTTCGCTGTGCTGGCAGGCCCTTCCGGCTGCGGTAAGTCCACCATGCTGCGGCAGCTGAAAACGGTGCTTGCGCCCCATGGCAAAAAGGAGGGCACGATCCTTTTTAACGGTACTCCCCTGGAGGAAGTGGACAACCGTACCCAGTCTGCCAAGATCGGTTTTGTGCTGCAGGATCCCGACAGTCAGATCGTCACCGACAAGGTGTGGCACGAACTGGCTTTCGGCCTGGAAAGCCTGGGTGTGGACAATACCACCATTCGGGGCAGAGTCGCGGAGATGGCCAGCTTTTTTGGTATTCAGACCTGGTTCCACAAGTCGGTGGACCAGCTCTCCGGCGGTCAGAAACAGCTGCTGAATTTGGCATCCATTATGGTGCTGCAGCCGGATATGCTGATCCTGGATGAACCCACCAGCCAGCTGGATCCCATTGCGGCTACGGACTTTTTGCAGACCCTGGGCCGTATCAATCGGGAACTGGGTACTACCATCCTGATCTGTGAGCACCGGCTGGAGGATGTGATCCCTATGGCAAACCGGCTGCTGATTCTGGATCATGGTGTGCTGATTGCCGACAATCCTCCGGTGGAAACCTTTGAAATCCTGAGAAACCGGAAGCACCCCATGCTCCATGCGATGCCCACACCCATGCGGATTTGGAGTACGCTCAACTGGAGTACAGCCTGCCCTATGACGGTCAGCGACGGAAGAAATCAGCTGACCCAGTGGGCAGAATGCAATAGCCTTACCCAACCCCCGGAGCGGCCTGCCAAGGAACCGGAGAATGATCCCATTATTATGCTGGATGAGGTGTGGTTCCGGTACGAAAAGGATGCACCGGATGTTTTGAAGGGTGTGTCTATGAAGGCCTATCCCGGAGAACTGCTGTGTATTTTGGGCGGTAACGGTACCGGCAAAAGTACCACCCTTTCTGTCCTCAGCGGCATTCGGAAACCCTATCGGGGCAAGATGCTCTGCAAGACGAAAAAAGTCACAGCCCTGCCCCAAAATCCCCAGATGCTGCTGGTGAAGAAAAATGTAAGAGAAGAACTGTGTTCTGCATTCCCCGGCAAAAAGCTTGCTGAAGCGGCGGACAGAATCGGGGAAATGGCAGCCCTCTGCCGGTTGGAAGGTCTGCTGGACCGTCATCCTTATGATCTGTCCGGCGGTGAGCAGCAGCGGGCAGCCTTGGCAAAGGTATTGCTCCAGGATCCTGAAGTGCTGCTGCTGGACGAACCCACCAAGGGCCTGGACAGCGATTTCAAGATCACCTTTGCGGGGATTTTAAAAGAACTGACAGACCGGGGCGTGTGTGTCATCATGGTCAGCCATGATGTGGAGTTCTGCGCCCGGTATGCAGACCGCTGCGGTCTGTTCTTTGACGGCGGCATTGTCACCATGGATGCCCCGCAGCCTTTCTTTGCGGGCAAGAGCTTCTATACAACTGCCGCGAACCGAATGGCAAGACATCTGCTGCCCAATGCGGTAACGCCGGAGGATGTGATCCTTGCCTGCGGTGGGGAAGTGCCTGAGCAGGAAGCACCTAAGCGCCCTGATAAGATCAATATTGAACCGCCGGAAGAGAGAAAACCGCAAAAATTGCCGCTGTGGCGAAAGCTTTTGGGTATGGTTAGCGGTTTGACTTTCTTCGGTATGCTTCTTTATACCTCCCTGGCTCTGGATTTAAGCACTCTCTACAAGGGTGGCAACTTTATGAAGGAGTACGGCTGGCTGTATATTGTGATGTTCCTGTCCTTTGGAATTTTCACGGCTTGCATCAGCCGAAAATCCTCTGTGCGGGAGCAGAAGCTGATGTCAGGGAAACTCAGCACCCGTACCAAAATTATGTTGGTTCTTTCTTTACTGTTGATCCCTCTGACTATTTGGGCAGGACTCCAATGGGACGGCGGCCGGAAGTACATGGTTATTTCTTTGGCCATCATTTTTGAAACCATGCTGCCTTTCTTCCTGATTTTTGAGGGAAGAAAACCCCAGGCAAGAGAACTGGTGATTCTGTCGGTTCTCAGCGCTCTGGCCATCGGCGGCAGAGCGGTCTTCTTTGCGCTGCCGGGCTTCAAACCGGTGGCGGCGATGGTGATTCTGACCGGTGTTGCCTTTGGCCCGGAAGCGGGCTTTATGGTGGGCACCATGACCATGTTCTGCTCCAATGTGCTCTTTGGACAAGGCCCCTGGACACCCTGGCAGATGTTTGCCATCGGAATCATTGGTCTGCTTTCCGGTGTTTTGTTCCGCAAAGGCCTTTTGCACCGTGACCGTTTCTCATTGTGCGCCTTTGGCGGGTTGGCCATCTTTCTGATCTATGGCGGCATTATGAATCCGGCATCGATTCTGATGTATCAGCCGAATCCCACCTGGAAGATGATCCTCACGGCCTGCATTACCGGTGTACCCGCCGACGCGATTCATGCCCTGGCGACGGTGCTGTTTCTGTGGTTCCTGTCGGAACCTATGCTGGAAAAACTGGACAGAGTGAAAGTCAAATACGGCCTGATGGAGAAATGATAAACTATGCCCCTGATTGCATTTGCAATCAGGGGTTTCAGCAATGCTGCCGGAAAAACCTGCAGATTCTTACCAATGTGGAATTGTGTTCTGCGGCAGTTTTTGCTATGATAATAAAAATACGGATGCGCAGCGGAATGGGGCGCTTAAGATACGGAGGTAACATATGAAAAAGAGACTGCTGTTTTTGGATTTGGACGGAACCCTTCTGAACGATGCCAAGGAGATCACCCAGGGTAATCGGGAGGCATTGGAGAGAACGCTGCAGCGGGGACACGGTGTGATCATCACCACCGGCAGACCCCTGAAAAGCGCCTTGGCTCAGGCAAGAAGACTCGGCCTGGATCAGCCGGGCTGCTATACCATTGCCTACAACGGCGCCATGGTCTATGACTGGGGCAAGCAGGGAAATGTGTTCACCCGTGCCCTGGACATTCCCTCTGTCATTCGGGTTTTTGAAAAGGCCAATGAGATTGGCGAGCATATTCAGACCTACGATTCTTTCGATGTGCTGGTGGAACCCAGAGGTGACGATGAGGCGGTGCGCCGTTACTGCAAAATGGTCAGCATGACCCATCGGGTGATCGGGGATGTTCATACAGATCTGCAGGAAGACCCTGTGAAGTGCCTGGTGATCAACTATGAGAAGAAGGACGGCCTTCTGAAAATGCAGGATTGGATCCGGGCCAATATGGAGGGCATGGACTGCTTCTTCTCCTGCGAGCAGTTTTTGGAAGTGGTGCCCAAGGGCATGAACAAGGGTGAAGCGGTAAAAATGCTCTGCAAGCTGCTGGGTGTGGAGATTGAAGACGCGGTTGCCTGCGGTGACGCTGCCAATGACCTGGCTATGCTGAAAGCAGCCGGCATCGGTGTTGCGATGATCAACGGCTCTGACGAGGTGAAAGCGGTAGCGGATTATATCACCACCCGGGATAATAATCACGACGGTGTAGCCGAGGCAGCAGATAAATTCTTCTATGAAGCTGCGGAGATTTGAAATGGACAGTGGAGTGAAAAATTTCAAATCCCCTCTGTTTGCGGGCATTGTACCTGGGGAAATGGAAGCCATGCTGGGCTGTATCGGCTATCATGTCCGGGAATTTCAGAAAGGGGATATCATCGCCTTTGAGGAGGAGAGTATCAACCATGTAGGCGTGGTGCTCTCCGGCGCGGTGGATATGATCAAAGAAGATGTTTGGGGCAACCGCACCATGCTGCTGCGGTGCTATCCGGAGGACATTTTCGGTGAGACCTTCGCCTGCGGAGAGGATTCTGCATCGGTAGTGACCTTTATGGCCGTCCAGGACAGCAAAGTGCTCTATCTGCCCTTTGGCCGGGTGATGCACACCTGCAGCCATGCCTGCGTTTTCCATCAGACCCTGGTTGAGAATATGGTGAGACTGATTGCCCGGAAGAACCGGGAACTGATGCGGAAAGTGGAAGTAGTATCGAAAAAGACCCTGCGGGAGAAGATCCTGGCCTATCTGTCCATTCAGGCACAGAGCCAGGGGAAGAAGCAATTTGAGATTCCTTTGGGGCGGCTCGAATGGGCGGAGTATCTATGCGCTGACCGTAGCGCTTTGACCAGAGAACTTGCCAAAATGAAAGAGGAAGGTCTCATCGACTACCATAGAAATTCCTTTAAAATCCTATAAAATGTGACCTGTGCAACATCATAGACCCGATTCCTCCGATATAATAAAGATACAAAAAGGAGGGATCACGATGATTATTGAAGGATGCCAGGGGAAACCCCGTACCCCCACCATTATTGAGAAGATCTGCCCCAATTGCGGCTATGAGATCGAGATGTTTTCCATTGATACCCAGATGCCCTGCGAGCATTGCGGCTTTGTTGCCTATAATGACACCTTAAGCTGTGTTCAGTGGTGTGAATATGCCCGGCAGTGCGTGGGCGATGAGATGTATGAGCAGATGATGGAAATCGCCAGACGGCAAAAAGAAGAGGCCGCTTTGGAGCGGAAGAAGAAAAAGGAGGCAGCAGCATGATTCGTAAAATCATTACCATTGATGAAGCAAAGTGCAACGGCTGCGGCCTGTGTGCAAAAGCTTGCCATGAGGGTGCCATCGGCATGGTGGAAGGAAAAGCCAAACTGCTGCGTGAGGACTATTGCGACGGCTTGGGTGATTGCCTGCCCGCCTGCCCTATGAATGCCATTTCCTTTGAGGAAAGAGAAGCGCCTGCTTATAATGAAGCAGCAGTGCTGGCGGCGAAAAAAGCTAAGGAAGCAGCACAGAATCCCTGCGCTGTCTGTACCGGCGGCTGCGGCGGACTGGAAAGCCAGCTGCGGAATTTCCCGGTGCAGATCAAACTGGCGCCGCCCAATGCTCCTTATTTTCAGGGTGCGGATCTGCTGATCGCGGCGGACTGTACTGCCTTTGCCTACGGCAATTTCCATAATGACTTCATGAAGGGAAAAGTGACGCTGGTGGGCTGCCCCAAGCTGGACGCAGTAAACTATGCCGACAAGCTGACGCGGATTTTTGAAACTAACAATATCCGCTCCGTGACTGTAGCCCGGATGACCGTGCCCTGCTGCGGCGGTTTGCCCTTTGCGGTGAAAACCGCGGTGGAAGCCAGCGGCAAGAGAATTCCGGTGTATGTGGCTACCATCAATCCCAAAGGTGAAATCGTATAATCGAAAGGCACTCGTAAGAGTGCCTTTTTCTTGCAAATTTCCTGGTGTTTGGTATAATAAAACCAATCATCGGGAGGACTTTGCCATGAGAAAGAATTATAAACTCACCATGCTCAGCTGCTTTGGCAGTTACTTGGTGCAGGCTACCGTTATCAACTTTTTGCCGCTGCTGTTTATTACCTTTCACGATTCCTTTGGAATCCCGCTGCAGCAGATCACTTTGCTGGTCACCGTCAACTTTATTGTGCAGCTTGCAGCAGACCTTGTTGCGGCAATTTTTATTGACCGGGTGGGTTACCGGGTCGGTGCGGTGGGATCTCAGATATTCTGCTCAGTGGGCTTGATCCTGCTGACCTTCCTGCCGGATCTGATGCCCACACCTTTTATGGGAATCATGATCAGCGTGATCGTCTACTCTGTGGGCGCAGGCCTCATTGAGGCATTGATCAGTCCCATCGTGGAGAGTACACCTTCTGATAATAAGGAAACTGCCATGAGCTTGCTCCACTCCTTCTATTGCTGGGGTCATGTGATGGTGGTGCTGGTGTCGACCCTGTTCTTTTGGGTGTTCGGCATTGAGAACTGGCGAAAGATGGCGCTGATTTGGGCCATTCTTCCCACTGTGGTGGCCATTGCGTTCAGCATTGTTCCTCTGTGCCCTCTGATCAAAGAGGGAGAAAAGCGCATGAGCTGGAAGGAACTGGCCAGCAGCAAACTGTTTTGGCTGATGGTGCTGATGATGATCTGCTCCGGCGCCAGCGAACATGCAGTAGGACAATGGGCATCCGCCTTTGCCGAACGGGGATTGGGTGTGTCCAAAACCATCGGCGATCTGGCCGGCCCCATGGCCTTTGCTGCCACTATGGGTATCTGCAGAATGCTCCACGGTACAGTGGGTAGAAAGTGGAATCTGCGGAAGATTCTTATTTTCAGCGCGCTGCTGTGCCTGGCATCTTATATGCTGATCACTCTGGTGCCGAATCCTGTGGTGAATCTGCTTGGCTGCGCTATTTGCGGTTTTGCCATTTCTATTCTGTGGCCCGGCACTTTGAGCATTGCCGGAAAGATGCTGCCCTTGGGCGGCACGGCCATGTATGCGATTTTGGCTTTGGCCGGCGATATCGGCTGCTCCTCCGGCCCTACCCTGGTAGGCTTTGTGTCCGGTGCCTTTGGGGACAATTTAAAGGTAGGCATCATTGCTGCCTGCATTTTCCCAATTGCGATTTTGGTATGTTTGCTGAAGGGCAATTTGGGGAAAGAAGAATACTAAAGAAGAGCGTGCTGGGAGCAGCACGCTCTTCTTTGTTCCTATAAATATCTTGCAAAGAATCCGGGAAAGGCATATAATAAACCCAATAAAATCCATAAAAGGACGGTTGAAACCCATGAAAGTTGTACTTCAGAATCTGACCAAACAGTTTCCCGGCAGAGGCAAGGGAAATCCCCCGGTTATTGCGGTGAATGATTTTAATTTTGAGATCCCCGACGGTAAGCTGATCGGCCTGCTGGGTCCTTCCGGCTGCGGCAAGAGTACAGCGCTGAATCTGATTTCCGGCCTGCTGGAGCCTACATCCGGTAAAGTTTTCTTCGGCGATGAGGATGTGACCGAGATTCCTGCGGAAAAGCGCGGTGTGGGTCTGGTGTTTCAGAATTATGCCCTCTATCCCCATCTGACAGTGCGGCAGAATATTCTCTTCCCTCTGCAGAATCTGCGGGGCAAGGATAAGCTTCCTAAGGAAGTCATGGAGGAAAAAGCGCTGGAAGCAGCCAAGCTGGTGCAGATCGAGAACCTTATGGATCGCAAGCCCAGCGAGATGTCCGGCGGTCAGCAGCAGCGTGTTGCCATTGCAAGAGCGCTGGTGAAGATGCCCAAGGTGCTGCTGCTGGATGAGCCCCTCTCTAACCTGGATGCCAGACTGCGTCTGCAGACCAGAGAAGAACTGAAGCGGATCCAGCAGGAAACGGGAATCACCACCATTTTTGTCACCCATGACCAGGAAGAGGCTATGAGCATTTCTGACCTGATTGTGGTGATGAAAGACGGTGTGCTGCAGCAGATGGATCTGCCCCAGCGGGTCTATGACGATCCTGTGAATCTGTTTGTGGCAAAGTTCCTGGGCACACCTCCTATCAATGTGTTTGACGGTTATTTTATGAATGGAAAGCTCTGTATCGGCGATACACCGGTGCTGGATGCAGATTGTGATTACGATGGTCATGTGGAAGTGGCTGTTCGCCCGGAAGGCTTTGTGCCTTGTGAAGACGGCCCGTTGGAATGCAGTTTAAAGCGTGTGGAAGTCATGGGACGGGATATCAGTGTGGTCTGTGACCATCCCGCGTTCACGGGAGAAAGCTTCCGCGCGATTGTGGACGGCGATGACCTTCCCAAGCTTACCGGCACCACTGTCCGCTTTGCCCTGAAGCCCAATAAGGTATTTGCGTTCCGGGAAGACAGCGGTGAACGGATCCAGTTCTGAGGAGGCCCTTATGGAAAGACAAAACCGAAAAGGCTGGCTCTACTTATTGCCGGCGATTGCGTTCCTGGGTGCCTTTATGGTCTATCCCCTGGTGGACGTATTCATCTACTCTCTGGAAGAAGGTTTTAACTTTGCTTCCCAGTCCTTCTCCGGCGTGGGCCTTTATAATTATTCCTATGTGCTCCACGATCCCTATTTCCTCCAGGCGGTGAAGAATACCTTCATCCTGGTTATGATCACGGTGCCGCTGTCTACCGGCCTGGCTCTGCTGATCTCTGTGGGTCTGAGCTCCATTCAGAAACTGCGGGAGTGGTTTCAGACCATCTACTTCCTGCCCTATGTGACCAATACTTTGGCAGTAGGCCTGGTGTTTATGATCCTCTTTAAGAAGACCCCCTACACCGATGGCCTGGCCAATCTGATCCTGGGTTGGTTTGGCGCTGCGCCCATTGATTTTATTGACGGCCCCTACTGGGCAAAGATGTTCGTGCTGTGTTTCTACACGGTTTGGGTGGTTATGCCCTTCAAGGTGCTGATCCTCACCAGCGCTCTGGCCTCTGTCAACGAGCAGTACTACCAGGCGGCTAAGATCGACGGCACTTCCAAGTGGCGTACCTTTGCAAGAATCACACTGCCCATGATCTCTCCCACGCTGTTTTATCTGATCATCACCGGCTTCATCGGCGCTTTCAAAGCCTATTCCGATGCAGTGGCACTCTTTGGCACGGATCTTAACAGCGCAGGTATGAATACCATTGTAGGCTATGTCTATGATATGCTCTACGGAAGCTCCGGCGGTTATCCCAGCTATGCTTCCGCAGCGGCGATCATTCTGTTCGCAATCGTTTTGACCATCACTTGCATCAATCTGATGGTCAGCAAGAAGCATGTGCATTATTGAGGTGGCAGTTATGGAAAACAAACAACTCAAAACCAAAGCTGCCATGGGGAAGGGTGTAGTCTATGCCCTGCTGGGTCTTTGGGCGCTGATCGTGCTGTTTCCCTTCTACTGGATGATTTTGACTTCCGTAAAGAGCTACAGTTCTTACAACTCCGAGTTTATCCCCCAGTTGTTCACCCTGAGCCCCACCCTGCAGAACTATCTGGATGCTTTTACCCAGGTACCTTTGGCGGACTATTTTCTGAACACCCTGATCTTTACCCTGGCAACCACCGCTGTGATGCTGGTGGTGACGGTGCTGGCGGCCTTTGCCTTCTCCCGCATGAATTTTAAGGGCAGAGACCTGGTGTTTACCCTGTTTTTATCTCTCATGATGATCCCCAGCGAACTGGTGGTCATTACCAATTTTGTCACCATCACGGAAATGAACCTGCGTAATTCCTTTATGGGTCTGATCTTGCCTTCCGTGACCTCTGTATTCTATATTTATCTGCTGAAAGAGAACTTTGCGCAGATTCCTGATGAGCTGTACTACGCAGCCAAGGTGGACGGTACTTCCGACTTCCGGTATCTAACCAAGGTGCTGATCCCCATCTGCCGTCCTACCATTATTACCATCACCATTTTGAAGGTGATCGAGTGCTGGAACTCCTATGTGTGGCCCAGGCTCATCACCGACGATCCCAATTACTATCTGGTGTCCAACGGCATCCAGTTTATCCGGGAAAACGGCTTTGGCCGTGAGAACATCCCGGCAATGATGGCGGCGGTGGTGGTCATTTCCCTTCCTTTGATCATTCTGTTTCTGATTTTTAGAAAGAAGATCATGGAGGGCGTGGCAAGAGGAGGTACCAAGGGATGAAAAAAGTACTTTCTTTGATCCTGCTGCTGGCAATGGTCATTACCATGGGCGGCTGCCATGGCGCGGAAGTGCGCAATACCTTTGCTGTTCCTGAGGAATTTGATACTTCCCGCAATTACGAGATCTCTTTCTGGGCTAAGAACGATACCAATATGACCCAGGTGGCCATCTACGAGAAGACCGTAGCGGATTTTGAGGCACTCTACCCCAATATCAAGGTAAACCTGCGGCTTTACACCGACTACGGCAAGATCTATAACGATGTGATCACCAATATTGCTACCGATACCACCCCTAATGTGTGTATCACCTATCCTGACCACATTGCTACCTATCTGATGGGTGCCAATTCTGTGGTTCCGTTGGATACGCTGTTTGACGATCCCAAGTATGGCCTGGGTGGCAGCGAAGTTCGGTTTGACGCGCCCACGGAAAAGGAGATCGTTCCCAAATTCCTGGAGGAGTGTCTGGTGAACGGCTACCACTATGCCATTCCCTATATGCGCTCCACGGAAGCATGTTATGTAAACAAGACTTTCGTAGAAAAGTTGGGTTATACCCTGCCGGAGACCCTGACATGGGACTTTGTGTGGGAAGTGTCCCAGGCAGCTACAGAGAAAAATCCTGATGGCACCTATAAGGTTAACGGGCAGAATGTGCTGATTCCCTTCCTTTATAAGTCCACGGATAATATGATGATCCAGATGCTGCGGCAGCAGGAGGCAGGCTATTCCACGCCTAACGGTGAAATTGAGATCTTCAATGACACCACCAAGGAAATTCTCTACGATGTGGCCGCAGGTGCGGAAACCGGCGCCTTTTCTACCTTTAAGATCTCCAGCTACCCGGCAAACTTCCTGAACGCAGGTCAGTGCATCTTCGCTGTGGACTCCACAGCTGGTGCTACCTGGATGGGCAGCGAAGCGCCGCTGATTGATATTGCGGAAGATAAGCTGGTGCATTTTGAAACGGAAGTTATGACGATCCCCCAGTACGATCCCCGGAATCCCCAGATGATCTCCCAGGGACCTTCCGTCTGTGTTTTTAATAAGGAAGATCCCCAGGAAGTGCTGGCATCCTGGCTCTTTGCCCAGTTCCTGCTGACCAATGCGGTGCAGATTGCCTACGCCCAGACCGAGGGCTACTGCCCCGTAACCCTGAAAGCACAGAATACGGATGTGTATCAGGATTACCTGGCCCGGGAGGGTGAGGACAATGATCTGCATTATGAGGTGAAGCTGCAGGCCACCAAGCTGCTGCTTGATAATGTGGATAATACCTTCGTAACTCCGGTTTTCAACGGCTCTGCCTCTCTGCGTGATGCTGCCGGCGGCATGATCGAGAGCGTGACAAAGGCGATCAGGCGGAAAAAGGATGTCAATGAGGCCTTTCTCGCAGACCTGTTCCAGGAGATGACGGCACTGCATCATTTGGATGAAGCCGGTGCGGAAAAAATGGCTGGCGGCGACCTTGGCCCGCTGCCTCCTACGGCGGTTGCCCTGCTCAGTGTCCTGGGCGGAAGTTGGGTGATTCTTGGAAGTTGCTTCCTTTATGGTAAATTAAAAAAGAAAAAACCGTGAAATTTCCGTAAAAACCATTGATTTTCCCAGAATGCGGAGTATAATGTATTCATTCGTAAGGCAAAGGAAACTTTGCACCAATATAACGAAAAATAAGGAGAATTTAAAAATGAAAAAGCTGATTGCTATGCTGCTGGCTCTGGTCATGGTTTGTGGCCTGGTTGCTTGCGGCCAGAAGGCACCTGAGGCTGCCCCCGAGACTCAGCCCGCTACTGAGGCTCCCACCGAAGCTCCCACTGAGGAAGCTACCGAGGCTCCCACTGAGGCAGAGGTCGAAGAGCCCGCTGCGGTGGTTGTTATGAACCATGAGGAGTACATGGCTGCTGAGCTGGATTCCGAAGTTGTCATCGAGACCTTCGTTCAGGGTCACCAGTCCTGGTGGGACAACAAGATCACCGTTTACTGCCAGAGCCCCGACGGCGCTTACTTCCTGTATGAGCTGGCTTGCTCCGAGGAAGACGCTGCTAAGATGGTTCCCGGCACCAAGATCCGCGTCACCGGCTACAAGGGCGAGTGGGCAGGCGAAGTTGAAGTTATGGACGGCACCTTCGAGTTCGTTGATGACGGCGAGACCTTCATCGCTGAGGCTCTGGATGTTACCGACCTGCTGACTTCCGAAGAGCTGATCGCTCATCAGAACGAGTTCGTTGCTTTCAAGGGCATGACCGTCAAGGCTATCGAGTACAAGAACGGCGAACCCGGCGATGACATCTACCTGACCCTGGAGAAGGACGGCGCTGAGTACAGCTTTTGCGTAGAAGTTTACCTGACCGGTCCCGACACCGCAGTTTACACCACTGTTGGTGAGCTGGCTGAGGGCGACGTTGTTGATGTTGAGGGCTTCCTGTACTGGTACGAGGGCATGAACCCCCACATTACCGCTATCGCAAAGATCTGATAAACAAATCCCACCTGCTTTGGTAGGTGGGATTTTATTTGCAAAGAAAAATCCCGGATGGAAGCCATCCGGGATTTGTTATTTAGACAGTTGCGATTTTGTTGTCGCGGAGCTTTTCCAACAGCTGGATCACAGCCACCAGAGCGACCAGCACAAGGCCGATCACATCGGTAACCAGACCGGGATAGATCAGAAGCAGACCGCCGGCAACGGAGAGGAGTCTTTCCCACCAGGAGGCCTTGCGGAACATGTAGCCTTCCAAACCGGAAGATACGCCGAACATACCGATGAGGGATGTGATGACGATCAGAATGACTTCGCCTGCAGTGGTATCAACAAACAGCATTGCAGGATTCAGCGCGAATACATAGGGAACAATGAAGGCACCGATGGCCAGCTTGGTGGCCTGCAGAGCCGTCTTCATGGGATTGGCACCGGCAATAGCAGCGCCTGCATAGGCAGCCAGCGCAACGGGGGGAGTCAGGTCAGCAACGATGCCAAAATAGAATACAAAGAAGTGAGCAGCTACCATGGGAACACCCATACGCACCAAAATGGGAGCGCAGGTGGCAGCCATAATGCAGTAGTTGGCAGTGGTGGGAACACCCATACCCAGGACGATGCAGCACAGCATAGTCAGAACCAGCGCAATGAACACCTTGCCGTTTGCCAGGGCAACAATGCCGTTGATCAGTACGTTGGCAAGACCGGTCATGGTGATGGTGCCGGCGATGATACCTGCAATACCGCAGGCGGCAGCTACGGTGATCATACCCTGACCGCCGGCAGCCAGTGCCTCCAGGAAGCGCTTGGGAGTCAGGCGGTTGTCCTTGTTGATAAGGCTTACCAAAATTGCCACAACGATGGCGATGGCTGCAGCGTAAGCAATGGAGCGGGCACTGGTGGATACCAGGTAAACCAGCAGGATCAGAGGCAGCAGCAGATAGACCTTTTTCAGAAGCGGCTTCAGCCGGGGCAGTTCTTCTTTGCTAAGACCCCGCAGACCCAGCTTCTTGGCCTCCAGATGGACGGTGATGAATACACCGGCAAAATACAGAACAGCAGGCAGAATGGCCTTCAGGGCAATCTGCGCATAGGGGATCTGCACATAGTCTGCCATCAGGAAGGCGGCAGCACCCAGAATGGGGGGCATGATCTGACCGCCGGTGGAAGCGGATGCTTCCGCAGCGGCTGCAAACTCGGGCTTGTAGCCGGTCTTCTTCATCAGGGGAATGGTGACGGAACCGGAACCGACGGTATTGGCAACAGAAGAACCGGAAACCATGCCCTCAAAAGCGGAAGCCACAACAGCCACCTTAGCGGGACCACCGGAGAAGCGGCCAACCACGGCATTGGAGATCTGAATGAAGAAATCACCGATGCCGGTACGCTCCAGGAACGCACCGAAGATGATGAAGACGCCGATGAACTTGGAGCAGACATTGACGGGAGTGGAGAAGATGCCTTCCTTGGTGTAGAAGATGGTTCTAACCAGCATGTTCAGGCGTCTGCCAAAGTTGGGATTGGACAGACCCCAAATCAGGGCATACAGCACGAAACAGCCAGCAACGATCAGAATGGGAAGACCCACACTGCGGCGGCAGACTTCAGCCAGGGCCAGAATGCCCACAATGCCGATAATGATCTGATACCATTCAAAATTGCTGCCCTGCTGGATGATGTTGTAGGCATTGAAGGTGAAGTACAGGAATGCACCGGTACCCAAAATCATAGCGACAAAATCATACCAGGGCATGCAGTTGGTTTTCTGCGTGCCCTTCTTTGCAGGGAACACCAGGAAACCGACGAATACGATGCAGGCCATAAAAGAGGTCAGTCGAATCTCTTCCAGCCAGCTGGTCCACAGAGTGACATAGATAACGAACAGGGAAAACATTGCCAGGAGAAGGTTTACCACCAAACGGGGGGTGCCTTCCCAGACACGGGTGTTGGATTCCCGGTCATATTTTTTCATGACCGCATCCAGGTCCATAGGCTCTGCCGTTTCCGGCGCAGCCTTTTTCTTAAAAAGTGCCACAGAAGCCCTCCTTTTTAGAAGAATGAAAAACTATCAATGGCTGCGGCGAGAAATCGCCGCAGCCATTGTGTCAGACAGGGAAAAGAATCAGCCTACGTTAACGGTAGCACCCTTTTCTGCGAAGTACTTAGCAGCACCTGCGTGGAAGGGAGCAGCCATACCACTGACAGCGTTCTCAATGCTCAGCTCGTTGCCCTTTGCGTTCTCAGCAGCGATATCGGCAGCATTGTCGAAGATAGCCTTGGTCAGGTTGTAGACATCATCCTCGGAAGCAGCAGCGTCAACAATCAGGGTAGCCTTAACAGTGACAGTGGTCACATCAGCATCCTGGCCGGGGTAGGTGCCAGCGGGGATGGAGTAAGTGGTGTAGAAGGGGCAGTCAGCCATGATTCTCTCAGCGATCTCGCCGTCGATGGGAACCAGGTATGCATCGTTGGTGGTGCACAGCTCGGTGATAGCGGGGGTGGGAGCGCCTGCAACGATGAATGCAGCATCAATCTTGCCGTCCTTCAGAGCGTCGGTGGAGTCAGCGAAGCTCTGGTACTGTGCGTTGATGTCGTTCTCGGTCAGGCCGGCAGCGGCCAGAACGTCAACAGCGTTGAAGTAAACACCGGAACCGGGAGCGCCGATGGAAACGGACTTGCCTGCCAGGTCAGCGACAGACTTGATCTCGGGATCCATGGTGATCAGCTGAACAGCTTCTGCGTACAGACCGGCAACAACACGGAAGGAGTCGATCTTGCCTTCGGACTCGAAGGAACGGGTGCCTTCCCAAGCGTAAGCCAGAACGTCGGACTGAACAGTACCCAGCTGGTAGTCACCGGCAGCGATGGACTGGATGTTAGCCTTGGAGCCGTCGGTAGAAACGACAACGACGTCGATACCGGCATGGTTCTTAATGTACTGGCCCAGAACACCGCCGTAAGCATAGTAAGTACCTGCAGTGCCGCCGGTGCCCATGGTCATTTTGGAAGCACCGCCGCCACATGCGGCCAGAGACAGCGCCAGAACCAGCGCCAAAATAATTGCAATCAACTTTTTCATTTTCTTATCCTCCTTAGGTCTATTTATCGCGAGACGATAAATAATGTCCCCATTATACTGCAATCGTTTTGTAAAAGCAAGAGGAAATTTTTAATTTTTGCGGTATAAAGTGAATAAAAAAAGAAAAATACAAAAATACAATAGGAAAAAGTTCGATTTTCTCGCGAAAACGAGGAAAAGGCCTTTGTTTGGCACAAAAAGATTTTCCACATATTGCGGACAAGTGTATGCGCACTATGCGCAAAATGGACATTTTGTGTCCTCAGACAGGCGAAAGAAGAGAGTGTTCTGTGCATAATTTTGCACACCTTGGCAAACAATACCTGCGAACACAAAAACAGGAGGACGCAATATGCGAAAAGTTCGATACCTTTGTCTGGCTTTGGCCTGCACGATTCTGCTGGGGCAGGCAATTCCGGCGATGGCAGCGGAAGTGGAATGCGACGCTGCCTACTGCTTTTCTGCCGGCGATTTTACCCAGGGAGAAGAACATCTGGCAGGCATTTGCATTACCGGTCTGCCTGCGGGCAGTACCGGCACGGTGATGCTGGGCAGCCGGGTGCTGAAAGAGGGCGATATTCTCACTGCCGACCAGGTAGCCCAGATGACCTTCCATCCACTGCAGACCCGGGAGGATAAGGTGGCAGAGGTAGTGTATCTGCCCATTTTTGAAAACCGTGTGGAACCTGCGGCAGTGATGGCACTGTCGATCCGGGGCAAGGAAAATAAGGCCCCCGTTGCCCAGGACAGCGCTTTGGAAACCTATAAAAACCTTAGCAATGAGGGAAAATTGATGGCAATGGACCCGGAAGGTGAAATGCTCACCTATACCCTGGTGCGGCAGCCCCGTCGGGGTGCTGTGGAACTGGGTGAGGACGGAGGCTTCACCTATACACCCAAGAAAAACAAAGTAGGTGTGGATTCTTTCACTTATACGGCTACAGATCCTGCGGGAAATGTATCCCGGGAGGCTACGGTGACCGTGCAGATTCTGAAGCCTTCTGACGGGAAGCTGTATAAAGATACCCAGGGAATGGATTGCCGCTTCAGCGCCCAGTGGCTGCGCAGTACGGGACTGTTTTCCGGGGAACAGATTGGTGGAGAGCCCTGCTTCTTCCCGGAGAAAACGGTGAGCCGGGGTGAGTTTCTCTCCATGCTGGTGAATTTACTGGAGATTCCCGTGGAAGAGGCAGACGCACCTGCCTGGGTGCAGCCTTATTTGGATGCGGCGATCCGATCCGGCCTGGTATCCGGCTGGCAGCAGGAGAGCTTTAATATGAGCGAGCCCATTACCGGTGCGGAAACAGCGGTGGCGCTTCAGAATGCGCTGGATCTGCCCGCCGGACATGAGGAAATGGCCTATGGTGAGGAGGTACCTGCCTGGGCAGCCACTTCGCTGGCGGTGATGGCGCAAAACGGTGTGGAACTGGAAGCATTTGAAGCGATGACCCGGGGGGAGATTGCAAATATTCTCTATCAGACCAGCCGTATGGCCGTCGGCGCACCCGGTATGATGGTTTTCAATATGCAGGAATAAAAAATGCCCCCAACCTTTCGGTTGGGGGAAATTCTTATTTCAGAAGGTCCTGACCTGCGTAGTACCGCTTCAGAGGTACATACAGTACACCTGCCAGCAGGATCGCAAGGAGCATATTGGGGAGCATATAGCTGCCGTTGTAGACCAGGGAGTAAAGCTGCGCGTTATCAAAAGTTCCCAAACCGGGGATGGAAGTGGGATCGATGATCCGGTAGATGGTGACACCGGAGATATAGTGGACGATGAAGCGGCCCAGGCAACCGATGACAGTGCCGGGGAAGATGCCCCAGGCCTTGCCCTTAAAAATGCCTGCCAAACCCAGAGGAGTAAAGGCCACCAAATAGTCCAGCAGCATGGACTGCCAGCCCCAGGCATAAGCGCCGTCAAAGATCATCTGCAGCAGACCGAAGACGAAGCCTGCCAGCAGACCGCGGCCAAGGCCAAAACGCAGGGCAAACAGCAGAATGGGGAACATAGCGGGCGTCAGAGATCCACCGTTGGGAAGCTGATAGAGCTTCACGAAGCTCAGGACGAATGCCAGCGCCACCAAAATAGCGCCTTCGCACAGAGCACGGATCCGAAGATGAGATCGGGTTACATTGTTTTGCATAAGATACCTTCCTTTCTGTGGCAGATTATGCCACCTGTGGCTTGTCCGAATATCCTTATAGGATTTATTTTTTTCGGCAAGCCGAAAAAATATCGCATTGCAAACCCGTCTAGGTGCAATGCGATACTTGGTATCTCATTTGTGCATCTTTTCCTACGACGGTACTGACCGTATCAGGTTCGCGGGTCAAGGCTACAAAGCCCAATCTCAGCCGAATGCATCCGGCCCCCCGAAGATGGATCTGTTTTGCGAATAACTAAATTATAGTGGCGCGGGAAGAAAATGTCAAGCCATTTTCAGGTCCATGGCCTTGCCGCCCAGAATGTGGAAATGCAGGTGAGGAACGGTCTGACCGGAGTCAGCACCGCAGTTAGTGACCACACGGTAGCCGTTTACCAGGCCTTCTGCCTTGGCAATCTGAGGAATGACCTCAAAAATATGGGCGATGACAGCGCTGTTTTCCGCACTTACGTCGTTGGTGTCCACCAGGTGTGCCTTGGGAACTACCAGCACATGGGTGGGAGCCTGGGGCGCGATGTCCCGGAAAGCCAGGATGGTCTCATCCTCATAGACCTTGGTAGAGGGGATGGAACCTGCGATGATCTTACAGAAAATGCAATCAGACATAATCGTTACCTCCAATTTTATAATCCAACAATATGAAATACGCTGCCGCTGGCTACGGCCATAATGACACCTGCCATGATCACACCCAGAGAAACCGCAGCCGCGGTGGTCTTGGGACCCAGATCCAAAAGGCTGGCAGCCAGAGTGCCGGTCCATGCGCCGGTGCCGGGAACAGGGATGCCCACAAAGAGCATCAGTGCCAGGAAAGTACCGCCCCGACCGGTAGCGGCAACAATTTTTCGACCGGCCTTTTCGCCCTTCTCCAGGAACTTTGCACAGAATTTACCGATATATTTCTGCTTTGCGCCCCAAATCAGGAATTTACGGGCAAACAGATAAATAAAGGGAACGGGGACCATGTTGCCGATGACACAGGTGATCAGGGCCGGGATATAGGGAAGATCCATGCCCACCGCAAAGGGAACCGCAAAGCGCAATTCCAGGATGGGAACCATGGAAAGGAAAAATACAATGAGATATTTGCTCATACAGACTCCTACGGGAAAATTTCCCCTATTGTACCATGGGAAAAAGGAAAAAGCAACAGAGGAAAGCCTAAGAAACCATTAACTTTCCCTGGAAATAGAGCGAAGAATATACAATTGCAGGGGAATTGCGCACAGCAGGGTACAAAGGTCAGAAATGGCCTGGGCCATCTGAATGCCCAGTACATCAAAAGCCAGGGGCAGGAACAAAACCAGGGGGATGAAGAAGATGCCTTGCCGGGCAATGGCCATAAAAGTGGCGGGGCCGGTTTTGCCGGTGACCTGCTGCATCATATTGCTCATAACGATGAAACTTTGGAAGGGGAAGGAGCAGCACTGCAGCCGCAGCGCCAATGTGCCGCAGGCAATGACCTCTGGATCATCCCGGAAAAGACTGACCAACTGGGGGGCAAAGGCAAAGACCAATATGGCCACCAGGCACAGAAATCCGAAGGAGCCTTTTACGCAGAACCAAAAACCCTTCTTCACCCGGTCTATCAGCTTGGCGCCGTAGTTGAAGCCGCAGAAGGGCTGAAAACCCTGACCGAAACCGATCATGGCAGAAGCGCCGAACTGCATGATCCGCTGCACCACACCCATGGCGGCGATGACCACATCACCATAGGGACGGGCAGCATTGTTAAGACTTATGGTGGCAATGGAGGCGATGCTCTGCCGGGCCAGGGAGGGCAGGCCACCCCGGAGGATTTGGAGAAGGTAATAGCCGTTCAGCTTTAGATTGCGGATAGAGATATGGATATTGCTGCCTTTGTTGCAGCCGATCAGCAAAATCACAAAGCTGACAAACTGGCTGATGATGGTGGCAAGACCGGCACCGGCCACACCCATATCAAAGACGAAAATCAGCAGCGGATCCAAGGCAATGTTCAGCACAGCGCCGCAGGTAATACCTACCATAGCGTAGGAAGCACTGCCCTGAAACCGGAGCTGATTATTCAGCACCAAAGAGGCAGTCATCCAGGGTGCACCGAAAAGGATGATCCGCAGATAATCCTTGGTATAGGGCAGGATCGTTTCTGTGGAGCCCAGCAAATAGGAAAGGGGCTCCAAAAAGATTTGTCCCAAAATGCAAATGAGAACACCTGCGCCGATGGCGGAAAAGAATCCGTTGGCAGCCATTGTCCGGGCTTCCGCGTAGTGCTTCTGCCCCAACATTCGGGAAATATAGTTGCCGCTGCCCTGGCCGAAGAAGAAACCCACAGCCTGGATGATGGCCATCATGGAGAACACAACACCCACTGCACCGGTGGCGGCATTGCTTTTGAGCATGCCGACAAAGAAGGTGTCGGCCATATTGTAAAAAGCGGTGACCAGCATGCTGATAATACAGGGTACAGCCAACCGACAGATAATGCCGCCTACCGGCGGCTGGGTCATGGCTATAAATTTGCGCTCCTGTTCATCCATAAGTATCGCCTCGAAATGTAAGATATTCTTATTATAGCACCTATGGGGAAAATGTCAAAAGCGTGCTGTGGAATTCACAGCACGCTTTGCTTATTATTCGGAAGCGCGGACAACAACGAAACCGTCCACCAGGTTGGCGGTCTCCAGGGTGCCCTCGATGGAAACGGTGCGCTCCATCAGGTCGGTCAGAATCACGCAGCCGTCTTTGCAGTCGATGCGCATAACATTGCGCATGACCACTGCCTCAGGGGCCATGGTGTTCTTATAAACGGTAGAAAGACACATAGCGGTTCCTCCTTAGTGGATATCCAGAGCGGCCAGCACCATGCTCAGACGCATATTGCCCTTCTCAAAGTCAGACACAGCGGCCATAACCTGCTCGTAAGCAGTGGGGCTGCCGGCCTGCTGCAGCTGAGCAGCCAGGTTAGCCAGCTCTCTGGCATGGCCGGCATTGTGGCCAACCATATACTTCATCAGGGCAACCAGCTCTTCCATGGGGGTGTGCTCGCAGCCACCGCCGCAGCCGCTGCAGCCGCAGGAACAGTCATGGTCGTGATGATGGTCGTGATGATGGTCGTGGTCGTGGTGGTGATGATCGTGCTCGTGGCAATGATCATGATCGTGATGATGGTGATGATCGTGGTCGTGATGCATAGATAGCACTCCTTTTCGTTTTTCTTTTATTATACCGAAAACGGAATGTTTGTCAACGAAAAGGGAGGGGCATTGCCCCTCCCAATTTGTAAACTTTATGCGACCGGTTCGCTTTCGTAAGACAGAACATCGCCGGTTTTATTGTCGGTCACAATGGTGACGGTAGCCACACGCTCCAGGGTTTCGTCCTTGGAAGCAGGTGTCTTCTTATAGCTCCACATCTTCTCGGTGATGGAAGCGCCTTCCTTTGCCTGGTACAGAGCCACAGTGTAGGTGGTATCCTTGCCGAAGAAAGGCTTAGCGGCATACTCGATAACAGCCAGGGTGTTGTCAGTGGGAACTTCCGGCTCTTCATCGGTAATGATATCGTGCACCAGGTGATTCATCTCAATGACTTCTTCAGCGGAGTAATCCTTGGTGACGGAGTTGTTGTTATAGTAGTAGTTCAGATAGCCGATGGAGCTGCCGATACCCACAGCCAGCAGTACAACCAGGGCAATGACCTGCTTTTTGGTGAACTCCAGTCCTGTGGAGCCACCATAGGTCAGGTGGGCACGGGTGGTAACGGGGAGGAGCATCTTTAAAAACAGGGTCAGAACAATGGACTCAATGGGGAAGAAGAACAGGTTCTTGGACAGGCGAGCAGTGGTCATGATGCCCAAAATAGCATTCTTAGCACCGTCGGGGTTGCCCATGTAGGTATACTGCCATGCGAAGATGAACTGCTGCAGCACCACATTGACGAAGAAGCAGATCAGGAAGCGGGCAATAATTACGCGGGTGGCAGAGGGCTTTGCCCGGTACAGACACAGCGCGTAGATCATGGTGGAGGCGATCTCTGTCAGCATAAAGGGCAGGAAGTAATCGCCGGTGGGGAAGATCATGAATCCGATGGTGTCGGAGATCATGGCAGCGGGAATGGCAACCACAGGTCCGAAGATCATGGCGCCCAGGGCGGTGGCCAGCATAGCGGTCTGAATGCTCAGCTGGGGACCCAGGGGAATAGCCAGGGGCTTCAGGGCAATACGCAGGGCGATCATCAGCGCGGTGACGACCAGCATCTTAATGCTCTTCAGCTCAGCGGCAGCGTCTTTCCAATAAGCCTTGGAAAAAGGATGGGGGTAAAGCGCGGTGGATCTTTGGGTTTTTGTCATAAAAATAACCTCCTTGTATTTGGGCGACGACGAACCGTATGAACTGGCCCTCAGGGTGAAAAAAAGCCCATGCCGCGCAGGCATGGGGAGAAAGTATTTTCACCGACGGGATAAGGGCAGCACAAACTGGCAGGCCACATGCCCGACCGAGTATCGCTTTCCATAAAGGAAGTTTCCATTATGTGCAGCGGGTGCGGATACCTCATCGCGGGCAAGGCCCTTCGTCTGTCACACAACTCCCCATCTTGACAGCACTTCACGCGAGGTCTCCTACTCTGTTCCCCTTTATCATACACGAAAGAAGCATAAATGTAAATCCCTATTTCCATATTTTTCATAAAGTAGCAGAAAAGAAAGGGGGAACCTGCGGATAAAGACAGAAGGAAAGAAGAAATGTGCAGGAGCATTTGGTCATTTTGATGAAAAAACTTTAAAATAATAGGGAAATACTCTTGCGTTTTGTGCGTTATTGCTTTATAATAATGCTAATCTGTTAGAAAGGGGAACTGGGTGTGGGCGAATTGATCGCAATCGTATCCGGCAAGGGCGGCACCGGTAAGACCAGCCTTTGCGCCGGCATTGCCCAGGCTCTTGCGCAGAGCGGAGAAAAACTTCTTTGCATCGATTGTGATGTGGGTTTGCGGAATTTGGATATTGCACTGGGTATCAGCGATTTGGACGCCCTTTCCTTTCAGGAAGTGCTGAACTACGGCCTGGACCGTACCACAAAACATCCGGAGTTTCCCCAGCTGCATTTTCTCACTGCACCTATGAATTGTCCCGCAGGCGATATTGATGAACATGATTTCCGGGATCTGCTGGAGCAGGCCAGAGAACGCTTTGATTACATCCTGCTGGATGCCCCTGCAGGTATTGAAGCCGGATTCCACCTGGCGGCAAAATTTGCAGACCGGGTTGTTGTCGTAACCGGTGCGGATCCTGCCAGTATCCGGGATGCTGCCCGCTCCGGACAGCTGCTGCAAGGCATGGGCAAGCAGAATGTGCGTATCATTGTCAACCGTATTTCCGCCAAGATGGTAAAAGCCATGGGGTTGACAGTGGATGATATTATGGATCGTGCGGGATTGCCGCTGCTTGGCATTGTGCCGGAGGATCCTGAGGTGGTGCTGGCTGCCGCATTTGAGAAACCTCTGCTGAAACAGACAAGAAAAGGCGCTGCAGCTGCCTGCTGCAGAATCGCAAAGAGAATTCAGGGACGGCGGGTGCCGGTTTCCCTATAATTATAGATGATTTTAAGGAGTGAAAGCAGTGAACATTGCATTTTTAGCTCATGATAAGAAAAAAGAACTGATGGTACAGTTCTGCACTGCATACAAGAGTGTGCTCAGCAAGCATAATCTGTTTGCCACTGCCACCACCGGCCGTTTGATCGCCGACCATACGGGTCTGCCCATCACCCTCCTGCTGTCCCATAAGCAGGGTGGCCACCAGCAGATCAATGCCCGTATTGCATATAACGAAATTGACCTGGTACTGCTGTTTACCGATCCCAATAACACCGACCCCTGGGATGACAACCAGATGATCGAGACGATCCGCCATTGCGATAAGCATAATGTGCCCATTGCTACCAACCTGGGCAGTGCGGAAATGTTTGTCATGGGTCTGCAGAGAGGCGACCTGGATTGGCGTGAAATGTACCACACTAAGCCCAAATACTAATGTAATTATGAAACAACCAGCCGCCCGACCATCGGTTGGGCGGTTTTTGCGAAAGGAAGAGATACTTATGGAGAGAATCAGACCCCGGACACTGTCCGGTTTTATGGAACTGCTGCCTCAGAAGCAGGCAAAGATGGAGCGCATGATGCAGGTGCTGCGGGATACCTATTCCCTGTATGGCTTTGCGCCTTTGGATATCCCCGTTATTGAAGATGCTCAGATTTTGCTTGCCAAGGGCGGCGGCGAGACCGAGAAGCAGATTTACCGTTTCCAGAAGGGCGACAGCGATATCGCTCTGCGCTTTGACCTGACTGTGCCTCTGGCAAAGTATGTGGCGCTGCACTACAATGACCTGGCATTCCCCTTCCGCCGCTATCAGATCAGCAAGGTCTACCGCGGCGAGCGTGCCCAGCGCGGCCGTTTCCGTGAGTTCTACCAGGCTGATATCGATATCATCGGCGACGGTAAGCTGGATATCCTGAACGAAGCTGAAATTCCCGCAATTATTTACCGTGTATTCCGCGGTTTCGGCCTGACCCGGTTCCAGATCCGTGTCAACAACCGTAAGATCCTCAACGGTTTCTATGCCATGATGGAGCTGGCTGACAAGAGCGGCGATATTATGCGCACCGTGGATAAGCTGGACAAGATCGGCGCTGAGAAGGTGGCCAAGATCCTGGTGGAGGATTGCGGTCTGACTGCTGAGCAGGCTGACGAAATTCTGAAGTTCATTGCTATCCGCGGCACCAATGCAGAAGTCCTGGCTGCCCTGGAAGGCTATGCCGGCAGAAATGAGATTTTCGACAAGGGCCTTGCTGAACTGACCGCTGTTGTCAGCAATCTGGGCGCATTCGGCGTGCCCGAGTCTAACTTTGCTGTTGACCTGACTATCGCAAGAGGCCTGGACTACTACACCGGTACCGTTTACGAGACCACTCTGCTGGATCATCCCGAGATCGGCTCTGTCTGTTCCGGCGGCCGCTATGATGACCTGGCCGGTTACTATACCGATAAGCAGCTGCCCGGTGTTGGCATCTCCATCGGCCTGACCCGTCTGTTCTATGTGCTGGACGAGCAGGGTCTGCTGAACCCCGAGCTGCCCAGCGCTCCTGCGGATGCTCTGGTGCTGCCCATGACCCAGGATACCGCCGCAGCGGTTGCCCTGGCAGAGGCTCTCAGAAGCGAGGGTGTGAGAGTGCAGCTGTACGGTGAGCAGAAGAAGTTCAAGCAGAAGATGAGCTACGCCGACAAGCTGGGTGTGCCCTATGCGGTTCTGCTGGGTGAAGACGAGATCGCAGCGGGCAAGTGTAGCGTCAAGGACATGCGCACCGGTGAGCAGATCACTGTGACTCCCGCCGAGGCTGCTGCACATATTAAGGCAGGCCTTGCCAATAACGGCCCCATCATTCTGGAGAAATAAAATGGCTGTGTAGGGCGGGGGCTTGCTCCCGCCGCTACTGATTTTGGAGATTGTTTATGGAAGAAAAATTCCTGTTTGCGCTGGAAGCCAACAGACAAAAGGCAGAAGCTTTGGGTGCTAGAATCCGTCCCATCACCGATCTGCAGCAGGCCCACCGCTGTCTTTCCGGTAATCGGGAGAGCGATGGCTTCAATTTCCTGGCACAGAAGGGTCGGTTGGACCTGAGCCTGGAAGCCCTGGCGGTAAAGAAGCAGTATACCGCGCTCTTTACCGACGAGGAGGCCAATAATGCCCTCATGCGTCTGCTGGATGCAGGTTATAAGTTTTAAAGAATAAAGGCACCCCCACGGGGTGCCTTTTTATTATGGTAGGGTACGGGAGTCGATTTGCATTTTTCTTCCTCTCAGCGAGGAAGAAAAATATAGGTAGCAATCAGTTTTTAAACTGATTGCAGCAGGTGTCCACCGGACACCTGCATTTAGATGGGTTCGACTCCCTTTCTCATGTCCAAATAAAAAAGAGGTGCCGTTGGCACCTCTTTTTTATTTGGAGCAGGATACGGGAGTCGAACCCGCCTTCACGGCTTGGGAAGCCGTTGTATTACCGATATACGAATCCTGCGTTGTGTGGGTATTATAGCAAAGGGAAGTGGAAAATTCAACCTATTTTTGTCGCATAGGTGTAACCTATCGCTGCAAAAATCCCTTATATAGGGTGAGAGAAGTAATAGCGGATCTTTACCGGCAGGAAACTTTTTGATAGAATAAACTTAGTGAAAAGGGGTGTACATATGAAAAGAGGAACTGCGCTTGCATTGGCACTGGCTTGTTTGATTTGTTTGTTCGGTTGCGGAAAAGAAACGGATCAAGCAGATGTGGTTGTTGGCGGTGACCTAATTCCTCAGGTTATGGTGGACGGGGTAATTTACGTTGACATGAATACAGAAAGTACTGCCACAGACCGGGCAGACGGTTTTGATGGTGAAATTATCTCAGCAGTGGTCCAAAGTCAACAGCCTACAGAAAATGACCAATCCAATTTTGGAACGGGATATGGTTATCAGTTTGGAGAAAGAGAAGGAACGCTGGAACTGTATATGAATGGTAAGTGGTGGCTCTTCGCAACGGAAGAAGTTCGCCATCAGATACAGTTCCCGGAGCAGCATATGGTGGTTGATTGTCCGCCTGACCTGATCGTAAACTATGGCGATCAAAGCGTCAAAGCCAGACACTGTCTGACAAACTGGGAATTTACTATGGAAGACGGCATGATAAGTGCCCTCATGGGAGACGGCCTGCATCCTCTGATGGCAAAGCATACCTCGCCGTTTGTCACCCTGGATCCGGCTGAACCTATGGAGATTTGGCTTTCTTGGGATATTATGCCGGACAGTGTGGAAGTGAACTGTTGGGGTGAAGAAGCCTGGGAAGAACTGAAGACAGAACCGCAGGAGTCCTATCGGATCATGGAGGGAAACGAAGCGGGAGACAGCTATCTCCTCCGACCGGAGAACGGAAACTATATTTACGAAATCATTGCCACCTGGCAGAATGCACCCAATTTTGGCGGCACTGTGCGCTATAGCTTCCACACAGAGAAATAAAAACAGCCCCGGCAAGGCTTTCCTTGCCGGGGTGAGTTCTTATACCATTGCCAAGATCTGATGCTTGGGTTTTGCACCGATGGACTGGTCTACGATGTTGCCATCTTTCAGAACCATCAGCGTGGGAACGCTCATGATGCGGAAGCGGCTGGCCAGCTCCGGCTGCTCATCGATATCCACCTTGCAGACCTTGATGTCCTCCCGTTCCTCAGCGATCTCGTCCAGGATTGGGCCTACCATCCGGCAGGGACCGCACCAGCTGGCGAAGAAGTCCAGCAGAACGGGCTTTTCGGAATTTAATACCTCATTATGGAAATTATCCTTGTTAACATGCAGAACCTTCATTGTGTTTTCCTCCTTAGATGTGAGTTGTTTTTCTTTTGTGACTTCAGTATACCCTGTAAGAAGAAAACTTTCCGTGACAAAATCACATAGCAGAAAAAATGATCCCCATCGTATTTCACGATGGGGATGTTTTTTATAACGCGTAAAAACCGATATCCTGCAAGGTGACGGTGATTCCGTTTTCTGCAAGGAGTTCCGGAATGACGGTGAGAAGATCGTGAAGATTTTCTGCCATGGCATCGTTCAGATTGCTTTGCTCCGGGTCGGTTGTGTGGGAATGATTTCCCCGGTTGTCGTCTACATCCTTTTCATAGGTTTCTATTACCAATCTGGTTTCGGGAGTGCAGGTGGTGATGTCGATTTTGCCGGTGGCTGTTTGGCTGGAACCGATGCTTGTGTCCAGATAGTCCATGCCAAAGCCACGGCCAAAATAGAATTGCGCAACAGTACTGTCCTGGGTCAGCGTGATTTTGAGACCGTCTGAAATGTTGTAATCATCATTTCTTCCCTGGAACACTTCCAATTCCAGATCACCTATGCCGCCGAATCCATGGACGGCGGAAATGATATAGGTTTTGCCGTCATATTCTGCTTCAATTGCGGAAGCGCTGATCTGATCAACACCCTTTTGGAGGATCTCCTCAAACAGAGATTCCCAGGCGATTCTGCGTAGGTATTCCTGGGTGTTCTTATAGTCGGGAGTTTCTGCAAAATAATTGCGGGCATCCTCCCAGCGCTCCTCGTTGAAAGCGGTCACGGCCATTTGATATTTGCACTCGATGACCCACTGGTCACTGTTTTCGTAATTGCCCAGTTCTTCAAAACGGGGCAGCGCCTCTTCAAAATCGCCCTGCTCAGCTAAGGTGGCAGCGATCCAATACTGGCAATCGGTATACAGAGCGGGGCAGTCCTCATACTCACCCAGGGAATCAAACAGCTCTCCGGCGGCTTCGAATTTTCCTGCGTTGTACAGTTCAATTGCCCGCCGATAGTCCAGTTTCTCGCAGCCGGTCATGGAGAACGCAAGGGTGCAGACAAGAAGAACCGACACTAGGGCGCGAAAAATACGGGTTTTCATAGCAGTTTCCTCTTAGCCGAAGAAATTGCGGATATCCCGGAAATCCTGGATGTGCAGAACGGCCTTGTCGGAGCGGATGCCGCCCACAGCCACCACCGGCATACCGGCATTGACGGCGGCCTGGATGCCTGCCAGGGAATCCTCGAATACGATGCAGTCCTTAGGCTCTACGCCCAGCATCTTGGCAGCCAGAAGGAAGGTGTCGGGAGCGGGCTTGCGGGGCAATTTCATATTGCCGTCGATGACCACACCAAAGTGCTTGGTCAGATCGAAGCGATTGGCAAGACCGGAGGAGGTGTTGCTGGAAGAAGCCACGGCGGTTCTGACACCCTGCGCATTCAGCCAGGTGAGGAAGTCCCGGATGCCGGGCAGCACGTCCTTTTCGGAGAGGTCTTTCACCAGCTCATCTAAGGAGGTCAGCTTGGTCTGCCGCATGATCTGAAACAGTTCCTCAGAAACATCCTTGCCGGAGTGGTCGCACAGATACTGGGTGATCTCGGTGTTGCCGGTGCTCTTCAGAGGCAGATATTCCTCCCAGCTCAGATCATAGCCCACATGGGCAGCAGACTGACACCAGGACAGATAATGGTATTTTTCGGTGTCCACAACCACACCGTCAAAGTCAAAAATAAAGGCTTTCAGATTTCTTTTGTCACCCATGTGCATGGGGATGGTAGGATTAAATGCATCCTGCATCAGCTTTGCGATGTCTTCATTGGCAGCCAGCATAATGCCCTCCTTGCTGTAGTCGTAAGGTTTTCCGTCCAGACCCATGAGGATCGCTCCGGCTTCCCGGCTCAGCAGAATACCGGGGGCAACATCCCAAAGGTTGCGGGTGGTGAAGATGGTAGCGGCCAGACGGCCGGACACGAACCAGGCATAGTCTACGCTGGCAGCGCCGTACATTCTCAGCTTTGCCACCCGGGGGTAGAGATATCCCACCGCCTTATACTGCAGCGCAGCCAGCCGGTCGGACTTGTGGGTAAAATCGCCGATGCTGATAACGGCGGTATCGGCGGTAACGGTCTTGTCCACGGTGACTTTCTTGCTGTTCAGATAACAGCCCTGACCCTCAATGGCAGTATACAGTTCATCCTGGCAGGGCAGCCAAATCACAGCCATCCGGGGTTCGCCGCCATCGAACAGACAGCACTGGATGCCGAAGGTGGGAATGTCGTGAGCGAAATTATTGGTGCCGTCGATGGGGTCAATGACCCAGGTTCTGCCGGTGATCTCCTGGGTGCTGCTCATTTCCTCGGCATGGATCTTATCCCCGGGGAAGGCAGCCAGGATGGCATCGGTGAGAAATTTTTCAATATTCACATCCACTTCCGTCACCAGGTCGAAGGCAGACTTGCTGCGGACATCCTGGGGGCCGGAAACGGCATAAAGGCTGTAGGCCTCTTTGATTTTTTCGGTGATGAAATTCAGTTCCTTTGTATACATGGGATTTCCCCCTTTAATTTATCTTTTGTAATAGTACCACAGAAGAGGATGCTTGAAAAGGGAAAAAACTTGCGTCCGGTGTAATTTACGGGTACAATAGAAAAAAGGAGTGATGAGTATGAAAGAAATGCTGGACTATTACCGCAGACAAGGCGCCCCCGGCGACCAGACCGCCCTGGTGGGTCTTCTGAAAGAACTGCAGCAGACTTACGGCGCTGTGCCCAAGTGGGCAGTGGGAGAGATCGCGGAAGAATATAAAGTAAAAGAGAGCTTTATTCTTGCAGTTGTAAAGCGAATTCCCAGTCTGCGGCTGCAGGATACCCACCTGCTGCAGATGTGCGCCGGCCCCAACTGCGGCAAGCATACCGCTTTGGCAGCGGAAGCAGAGAAATTATGTAAACTTAAGGGCGTCGAACTGAAATACATGGGCTGCCAGCGGATGTGCGGCAAAGGCCCCAATATCCGTTTCGACGGAAAGCTCTACCATAAAGCCACCGTAGAACTCCTGCAGGAACTGCTGAAATAAGTCAGTTCGATAAACTGCTGCGATGGCGCGGGAGCGCCTAAGGCTCCCTTGTGTAAAGGGAGCTGTCAAAAATCTATTTGATTTTTGACTGAGGGATTGTATTGTGGCATCTGTCGAATTCGCTGAAAACCAGCGTAAGTACATGGCTTCTTTCTGTATCAATCCCTCCGTCAGCCTGCTCGGCTGACACCTCCCTTTACACAAGGGAGGCTTTGGTGCGGTGCATCACTGAAAGACAAACTTGAATTTGGAGGTGTAATACTTATGCTGTACAATGCCAAAGAATTAAAGCTAAATGTTCAGAATATGCAGCTTGATTATATTACATTCGGCAACGGAACGAAGCCATTGGTTATGATACAGGGGCTTAATACACGTAGAATAAAAGGTGCTGCGCTGTCCCTTGCGTATATGTACCGTATTTTTGCAAAGGATTACAAAGTTTATCTGTTTGACAGAAGACCGGTTGTTCAAGAAGGTATTACTGTAAGAGATATGGCTTTGGATATTGCTATGGCCATGGACATATTAGGCATCAAAAATGCTGATGTATTTGGTGTGTCGCAAGGAGGAATGATTGCACAATACCTTGCAATCGACAGGCCTGAATTGGTAAGAAAACTGGTTCTTGCCGTAACACTTTCCCAGAATAATGATACAGTAAAGCAAGTTATCAACAACTGGATTGAAATGGCGGAACTGGGAGCCATGAAGGCGCTTGTTGCAGATATGGCTGAAAAAATGTATTCTGATGCCTATGTAAAAAGGTATCGTCCGTTTATGCCGCTGCTGACGATTCTGCAAAAGCCGAAGGATGTGAGACGATTTGTGATACTGGCTAAAGCCTGCCTTACTTGCAATGCGTACGAAGCTCTGGATAAACTCAAATGCCCTGTGCTTGTCTTGGGTGGCAGGCAGGATAAAGTCGTTACAGGCAGTGCTTCCGAAGAGATCGCAGCAAAACTCGGATGTAAAATACATATGTATGATGGCTTAGGGCATGCTGCGTACGAAGAAGCGAGGGACTTTAATCAAATTGTATTTGAATTCTTTATAGGGTAGACAATTTTCAATTTGTCGAATTCCATAAGCAGAGCGGAAACTAGCGACCGAATCGGGTGATACCCAATGGCCTTATTTGATTGCTGGCCTACCAGTCACGAAACTGTCAGCGGCGACTCGCCGCCAAATCCCAATTTGTCGAGTTCCATAAGCAGAGCGGATACTAGCGAGCGAATCGGGTGATGCCCAATGGCCTTATTTGCTTGCCGGCTTACTAGTCACGAAATTGTCAGCGGCCACTGGCCGCCAAATTCCATACGCAGAGCGGAAGCTAGCGAGCGAATCGGGCGATACCCAATGGCCTCATTTACTTGCCGGCCTACTAGTCACGAAATTGTCAGCGGCCACTGGCCGCCAAATTCCATACGCAGAGCGGAAGCTAGCGACCGAATCGGGTGATGCCCAATGGCCTTATTTGATTGCCGGCCTACCAGTCACGAAATTGTCAGTGGCCACTGGCCACCAAATTCCATAAGCAGAGCGGAAGCTAGCGACCGAATCGGGTGACACCCAATGGCCTTATTTGATTGCCGGCCTATCAGTCACGAAACTGTCCGCGGGCACTGCCCGCAAAAAACGGCGATACACGAACACGTGTATCGCCGTTATCTGTTTTACTGCATTGCAAAACCTTCGAAGGTATAGAGGTCAAATTCGCCCTTGACCTGCTCGTAGTGGGAAGGGTCTTTCAAAGTCCAGGTGGAGGTGGGAGCGCCCATCATGCGGCACAGCTTCAAAGAGAAGTAGTCGGCATCCTGCCAGTCAAAGGCAATGAAGTCGGGATAACCAATGACGTTAAGCATCAGATTGGTGGTGAGGAAGTCGATGATATCGGACTTCTCGCCCTTTTCCTTGTTGTCCCGGATGAAATTCTTTGCAAGGATACCTCTGGGAATGTCCTTGGCATTCTGGCGGTACCAGAACAGAGCAAAGGGATGGAAGGACTGAACGGCATAGGGGCCTTCATAGTCCTTCAGCAGTTCGTGGGAATAGGCGCACACATCGGTGTCCACCTTGTCCATCTTGTACTCCACCAGGATCGGCACCTGGGAGTCGATCAGCGCCAGGGCTTCTGCCAGGGTGGGGATGGTCTCCTGGGTGTCAAAGAGCTTCATCTGCTGAAGCTCGGCGCAGGTGTAATCCCAAATCTTACCTTCCACACCGCAAATCCGCATCAGGTCTGCATCGTGGAATACCATGGGAACCTTATCGGAGCTCAGCTGGATATCCAGTTCGATACCGTAGCCGGCATCAATGGCTGCCTGGAAAGAGGGCAGGGAATTTTCCGGGACTGCCACATTGCCGTCATGGTAGCCACGGTGGGCATAATGATAGCCTGCCATATGGTCAAGACTTGCGCTGCCGATGGTGCGGGGCGCGATCAGCACGGTGAAGAGCACAGCCAAAACGATCAGAATGATCAGCAAAACTTTGCCGAGTTTTTTCATAAATAACCTCCAAATGGGGAAAATGTGCATCCTTGGGGATGCACATTTTACATTAGAACTTGAATTCGGGAACCAGCTTCTTCAGAGTGGGCAGCATACCGATCTTATCGGGAGTGTGGGGAGGCAGCTGCCAGAAGTCATGGGCGCAGTAGGTATTGCCTTCGATGATGATGGGGCCGTTGGGGGTAACAGCCACGTCCCAGCCAACATAACGAACCTGGGGAACCACCAGTGCGGCCTTCTTGACCATCTCAATGGCTTCCTTTACGCAGGGCAGCTGATAGCCCTGGATGGTGTGGCCGGTGTTGGGATGAACCTCGTAGACGATACCCAGGGGGGTGTCGCCTGCGTGAGCGGGATACTTGATCTTGCCGGTCTCGGGGTCAACGGGGGAGAACATGCAGTTGTTGTCGATGATGCTGCCGTTGAGGCCGATCTTCTGCACCATGTACAGAATGTGGACTTCCTTGTTGGCATCCAGCAGGGTGATGATGCGCATGCTGTTGACAGCATTGTCATAGAGCTTGCGGACATCGGGGTGGTTGACGATCACATCTTCGATGGTGTAGATGTCATTGTCCTTCAGATGCTGGAACAGAGCCTCAGCGCTCTCAAAGTCAGCCACATTCAGACGCATGCAGCCGATGCCGCAGGTCTTGCTGCGGGGCTTGCAGAAGATCCGCTCCTTGCCCTCACAGAACTTGGCAACATCTTCTACGGTAGCCTTGGACAGATCCAGGAAGCTTCTGCCGGTGAACTCAGCAAAACGCTCATAGAACTCGTCCTTGTTGTCGAACAGATCGCAGTAGTTCACATCGTTCATGTACATGTTGAACTTCTTGCTGATGAAACGGGTCACATAGGTCTTGCGCTGTGCGTGGGTCAGGTCGTAGAAACGGAAGATCAGATAGTCATAGTAACCTGCACCGTAGCGAGCCAGGGACCAGCACATATCCAGGAAAATGCCCACCTTGCTCTTGCCGGAACGCTCATGAGCGGCATTGATGGTGTAGCTCAGCTTTTCCAGGCTGGCATTCTTGATAACTCTGCGAATATAGCCTTTTTCTGCCATTATGAATACTCCTTTTTATTCTTCGTAAACTCTGGGAACCCGCTTGGAGATCCCGCATACAATTTCATCCACATTTACATCCAGCAGATTTGCCATCCAAAGGATGCTTACGTGGTCATCCAGCAGCGCGACGGTGTCGCCCCGCTGTACATTCGGAATGTCAGTTACATCTACCATGAACTGATCCATACAGACACGGCCGATGATGGGGGCATCCATATCATGGATGCGGACTTTGCCGCGGTTCGACAGCTTCCGGTTGTAGCCGTCAGCAAAGCCAATGGGAATGGTGGCGATTTTGGTGGGGCGGGTGGTGGTGTAGGTGCCGCCGTAACCGACCTGCGTACCTGCAGGCACTTCTTTTACCAAAGCTACCTGGGTGTACCAGTGCATCACCTGCTGAAAATCCTCTTTTTCCCACAGATCGTCATCCACAGGATTCAGA
>JAFOBK010000166.1 GCA_017381835.1 Oscillospiraceae bacterium
CCTTCTCGATGCGGCCGGCGCAGATGTAGTCCAGCAGCAGAACGCCGACCTCGTTACCGGAGACCAGCTCATAGCTGCCATCGGGACACTTCATAGCGATGCCCACACGGTCAGCATCGGGGTCAGTGGCCAGCATCAGATCGGCGCCGGACTTCTCAGCCAGCTCCAGACCCAGACGCAGTGCCTCGAAGATCTCGGGGTTGGGATAGGGGCAGGTGGGGAAGTTGCCGTCTGGATACTGCTGCTCGGGAACGATGGTGATATCGTCGATGCCGATGTCACCCAGAATGCGGGTCACGGGCACCAGACCGGAGCCGGTGAGGGGAGAGTAGACCAGCTTCAGACCGGCGGTCTTGCACAGGCCGGGACGGACCTGGCAGGCCTTGATGGCGTCATACAGGCCTTCCTTGCAGTCTTCGCCCACGTACTCGATCAGGCCCTGGGCGATACCTTCCTCGAACGAGATGCGCTTTGCGCCTTCCAGAATGTCGGTGTTCTGAATCTCAGCATAGACCACAGCGGCGGCATCGTCGGTCATCTGGCAGCCGTCGGGACCGTAGGCCTTGTAGCCGTTGTACTTGGCGGGGTTGTGGGAGGCGGTGACCATAATACCGGCATTGGCCTCATAGTAACGGGTGGCAAAGGAAAGGGCGGGAACGGGCATCAGGGCATCATAAATGCGGACCTTGATGCCATTGGCAGCCAGCACGCAAGCGGCTTCCTTGGCAAACACATCGCTCTTGATGCGGCTGTCGTAGGAAATGGCCACCAGCTGATTGCCGCCCTGGGTCTTGACCCAGTTGGCCAGGCCCTGAGTGGCCTGACGGACGACGTAAATGTTCATTCGGTTGCTGCCTGCGCCCAGTACACCGCGAAGGCCTGCAGTGCCGAATTTCAAAGCGACAGCGAAGCGGTCCTTGATCTCATCTTCGTTGCCTTCGATCTGCGCCAGTTCAGCGGTCAGGTCGGGATCTTCCAGGGAGAAATCGAGCCAGCGCTTGTAATCATTCATGTACATAGTAGGTCACCTGTCCTTATTCATTTTCTGCAAGGGGATGATTTTGAATGTATTCTTCCAGAATATTCGTGGCCAGCAGCACCAGACGAGCGCAGGGGCGCTGGGCGTAATATTCGGCGGTACGGGGGGTGGGTGCCGGGTCGGAGGGCGGGTTCTTCAGAATGTCCCGGCAGACGATGGAGCCGGCCACTTCCCGGAACCGGGCGCACAGGGCCTGCACATCGGCATAGACCGCCAGCTGATTGTCTGCGTTGGGGGCTTCATAGCCGTAGAGTATGCCGTAGACCAGGCACATACCGCTGACCGCACCGCAAACCTCTCTCTGCCGGCCAAAACCGCCGCCAAAGGGGGATGCCATCTTGGCTGCCTGGGCCGGGGTCAGCCCGGTCATATCACAAAATGCCACAGCCACTGCCTGGGCGCAATTATAACCCTCGCAGAAAAGCTGGGCTGCGTGCTCTGCTCTTGTCATAAGCACATACCTCCAGTTTTCTTTTATCATATCACACCCGTCAGACGGATGCAAACCCTTTTTTTGATTTGAAAAGAAAAATCCCCCTGCAACATGCAGGGGGAAGGTCAGTTATCAGAATGAGCGAGAAAACCTCGGAATTCAATTCCGGGGATGAAAGCGAATACCTTATTCTCCCGCTGTAATTACATTGTGTGTGAAGTGTCGTTTTTTGCTTTAATGTCCGAAAAAAGTTCTTTGCACATTAACCGCTGTATGCTATAATGGTTATAGAACAAATGAACTAATTTCAGAAAGGAGCTGCCGCTATGCAGGTACGCATGACCTATCGGTACAAGCTGTACGACAATAAGCAAAATTACTATCTGGACCAGGCGATCAACATTGCGGCAGAGATTTGGAATCACTGTATCGCTCTCCATCGCCGGTACTATCGGATGTTCGGGAAACACTTGTCTGCCAACCGACTCAAGGTATTTCTGACCAAGCTGAAACGCCGGGAGAAATACGCACATTGGAACCTGTTGGGCAGTCAGGCTGTTCAGGACATCCCGGAGCGAATCGCCAGAGCATACGATGCGTTCTTTACCCATGTGAAGGAACGCCGGAGTGGTCGTAAGGCTCCTCCGAAGTTCCGCAAGCGCAAGAACTATCATTCCTTTACGCTGAAACAGGCGGGGTATAAATTCCTTGAAGGAAATCGTGTCCAGATCATGGGACGCACCTACAAGTATGTGAACCACCGTCCGTTCGTTGGCAAGATCAAAACCCTTACGGTTAAGAGGACCAAGGCAGGCGAGTTCTATATCTATCTATCCGTTGTTCAGGAGTGGCCGGATATTCCGTCACGCACAGGTGATGCTGTCGGACTGGATTTCGGCATGAAGCACTTTCTGACTTTGGATAATGGCAAGACGATAGACTCACCGCAATGGTATGCCTCAGCCTTAAAGGACTTGCGTAACGCCCATCGAGCAGTATCCCGCTGCCAAAAGGGCAGCAACAACAGACGGCGGGCACTGCAAAACCTGGAGCGCATCTATACGCAGATCTGTAACCGCAGGCGGGATTGGTTCTTCAAGTTGGCGAATGAACTGATAAGCCAATACGCTGTCATTTGCATCGAGGACTTGAACCTGGATGGAATGAAACGCCTGTGGGGTAGAAAGGTATCCGACCTTGCGTATGGTGAGTTTATTCAGATTCTAGAATGGGTAGCCAAAAAGAATAGATGCACGATTATCAAGGTAGACAGATGGCTTCCCAGCAGCAAGACCTGTCACATCTGCGGAACCGTC
>JAFOBK010000167.1 GCA_017381835.1 Oscillospiraceae bacterium
CGGGAGTGTGATATACCTCTTGCTCTCCCGGTGATGCAACTCCATTGCAAAAATCTGCATCGCATATTTTTGCTATTTCACTACACCACCTACACCCGAACAGCCGGATTTCGCGTGAGCAAATCCACACATTTCCCGTCCCAAAGGAACCCGAAATCCGCCTGTTCTGCGGGCATCTCAAAGTGCTTGCTCATTCACCGATCAACCCCTTTGAGCCACCCATGGTCGCAAAAGGTATAACACACTAGACTTTACACCGTAAAATCGTGTGCCAACAGGGCGCTTTCACCCCTATTGGAAGCCCTGAATCCAAGGGAGCTGCTATCCCTTCGAAAACCTAGCCCGTTTATGCATCTGTACCTACAAACTGAAAAAACGGGTTTGTCAGCACATATCCACAAACGCAAATACTCCCAGAGAATTCCTCCAACAAGAAGAGGAATCCTCTGGGATTTTATTATGCCGCATTCACAAAAAACGCGAGAGTTATTCATGCGTCACGTACCGCTACGGTGATGCATTCTTCAGAATACTCATCCATGTTCGATGCTCACATAACATTTCCACAACCTATTCTGGCTGGAGGCTTAGAAAACCTATTCACCTATTGTCTCCCTCACAATTTAATGCGGAATGCGAATTCAATATCTTTGTCAGATGGCACGTGATAGGCTTCTTCCACATCCGTTTTCCAGCTGTCAATGCCGCCCACACCACGCATTGCTCCGCAAATCGTCACCACTGTGCGACAGGGTTCCGGCAATTCATATGTATGGTAAGCCTCACTAAGCTGCTGAGGTGTATATGGAATCGCGGAGAACGCAAACGGTCTGTCACTCTTTTCGATCGTCAACGTACCGTCATTCAGGCAAAGTGTCATTTGCGCGGTATCAACATGGCACCCACATTCCTGAGGAACCAGATAATCCGGAATATGGGGAACTTCACTGTGCTTACCAAAGATGCCTCCTTTTTTACGGTCCGGATAGGTTTCCCCGGAGAGTCCCAGCCATTCTATCTTCGCTGCCGGATGTGGTGTTGCGAAACGCAGACCCAGCAAAGGAAGCTGGGGACGGCGACCCGCTCCGTAGTAATGGGTTTTCACATCCATGCAGCCATCCGAATGAACGGTATACGTCACTTCCGTTTTCAGATCAGGCATCGCAGGTGCCGTAAATGTATAGCAGACAGAAACTCTTTCCAGGCTTTCCTCCGTCACCCGGGTATCGCTGCACTTCTGCCAGCTGTCCACTGCGGACCAGATAGAGCTGTTTATTGCGAAGCCGTTGCCCAGATCATTCTCTGTGGGAGCCCGCCAGAATGCCGGTCGGGGCGCACGCCACAGCCACTCCTGTCTGCCGCTGATCAGCGAGACAGGACCGCCTTCCGGATAAGAGAATAAAATCTCAAAGCCATCCGCACTGACACCCAAAGCGCCATCTCCACGGACGATCTTCAAGGGTGTTCTGCCCCTGCTTTCTGCGAATCTGACTGCGTCTGCATCTGCTTTGTTGGTTGCATCCAGTGCGGCTCGGTTTTCTGGTTTGGAATACCAGTAGCGAACCTCCTGCATGGCAGGCTTTTCTGAGCCATCGGCAAAGACAATACCGTTTCCACTGAATGCGTAGTCACTCTGCCGGTCGCCAAAGTCTCCGCCGTACCCCAGAACGTTTTCTCCGTTGGAATTGATATGCCACAGGGCCTGATCCATGTAATCCCAAATAAATCCGCCCTGGTACATGGGAAATTCCTCCTCGAGGCGAATATAACTTTCCATACCGCCAAGGGAATTTCCCATATCATGCATGTACTCACATAGGATAAAGGGTTTCTTCGGATTCTCTGTCAGATATTTGCGAATTTCTGTGGGGGTTGCGTACATTCGGCTTTCCACATCGGAGGCACCATCATATTCCCGGTTATGCACGATGCCCTCATAATGTACCAACCGACTGGGATCTGTACTGCGGAAAAATTCCGCCATTGCCAGAATATCCGCACCTGCGTAGGATTCGTTGCCGCAGGACCAAAACAGTATAGATACATGGTTCTTATCCCGTTCAAACATAGACATTGCCCGGTCAAGCACACAGTCTTTCCACTCCGGCAAGCTTCCGGGAACATTCCAGCTGGGTTCCACCCTGCCCAGCTTCTGCCAGGAACCATGGCTTTCCAGATTGGTTTCATCCATCATATAGATGCCGCCCTGATCGCACATGTGATACCACGCCGTCTGATTGGGATAGTGGGATGTCCGCACAGCATTGATGTTATTCCGGCGGAACGTTGCCATTGCCCGCTCCATGTCCTCCACCCCGATAGCACGCCCCTTGTGGGGATTCCACTCATGGCGGTTAACGCCCTTAATGACCAGCCGCTCGCCATTGAGGAGCATAATACCGTCTTTCAGTTCAAAGCGGCGGAAACCGATGTCATAAGGAATTACCTCCACGGTTTCTCCCATGTTGTTACGAAGCGTCAACGTAACACGATACAGCTTTGGGGTTTCGTGGCACCATGGTTGGATATCGCTGAAAGCAAACTCCGGGCTACTGAGATACTGTCCGTCAGTCCTTAGTTCCAACACACTGTCAAACAGCCCGCTGATATGGCAGCGAACCGAGCATCCGTCCTTTTCTCCGCCAAGCAGCAGCCGCACCTTCAGCGTACCGGTGGTGTTGTCCTGCAACAGCCCCGTCTGCAGCCACAGATCTTCAACATGCACGGCAGGCTTTACGTAGAGGTACACGTTTCTGAAAATGCCGCTGAACCGGAAGAAATCCTGATCCTCCAGCCAAGCTGCGCTGCTTCTTTGATAGACCTCTACACAAAGACGGTTATTATTTTCCCGCACATAAGGTGTCAGGTCAAAATCGGAGGGGGTAAAACTGTCTTCCGCATAGCCCACAAACTGACCGTTCAGCCAGACATAAAATGCCTGCTCTACACCCTGAAAGGAAATACAGACACGTTTTCCAAGAAGTCCGGATTCCAGGTCGAATGTCTTTACATAGCTGCCGACAGCCGCATGCTCCCAATCAATCTGAGGCGGCCGCAGCTCCGCATGACCGTCCCAGGGATATAGGGTATTGATATATTGAATTTTTCCAAAACCCTGCAACTCCATGTGCCCGGGCACCTGAATCGCTCCGAAGAAGGAATCGTCAAACTCTTCCTTCCAAAAATCAGCAGGTCGCTGTGCCGGGCATTCACTCCAGCAAAAGCGCCACTGTCCATCCAGGGACTGGCGCAGGGAGGTTTCTCCCTGTGCCAGCTCTTCTCCGGAAGCATAGCATATGTGGTCAGAATGGGCATCCAAACGGTTCACCCGGAATACGGTGGGATCGGTAAGCCAACTTAAATTTGCCTGCATGGTACATTCTCCTTTCTTTGAGTTCCCACAGCGGCCTCATGCTTTGATAACCAGGCTATCCAGTTCCACACATTCCGGGAACTCAAATATGAGTGTGTGCTCCCCTTCCAGCATATCCAGTCTGCGTTTTACGGTGATTTCTTCCCCATCGGAACCGCTTACGGCAAACGATATGGAAAAGCGGTTGTTGACATGCATTTTGATCAGATTCTGAGAAAGTGCGTCCGCTTTTGAACGGATGTGGTACTCGAGGATCATGGGAGTTTCGCTGCCGAAGATTTTTCTGACCATACAACCCGGTTTGATATCCGTAATGATGTGCTGTATCTCCATTCCCTCATCCGAGATCTCCACGTTCTTGTTTTGGCATCCGTTTTTGATGTATCTTTCAAATGTTGGAGTTTTCAAAATAAGCCTTAGCAGGTTCATGGCATTTCTTTGCAGATCTACGCGGGTAATATAACCTTCCGCAAGCCCCTGCAGGATACTGCGGGATCTGTCCTGCGCGTTTTCGCAGACCATGTACAGATCATTCTGTGCCCATACCATGGCTTCCAGATTCTCTTTCGTGCCGGCTTCTCCGGCGCGGTTGCATTTGGCCCACCAGTCTGTCATGACTACACCTTCGTAACCCCACTCATTTCGCAGAATCGTGGTGGTCAGGTCATAATTCGATGCTGACCAATCGCCGTTCACCGGATTATAGGAAGTCATGATCAGAACATTC
>JAFOBK010000168.1 GCA_017381835.1 Oscillospiraceae bacterium
ACTGTCATTATCCCAGCTGGTCTGTCCCAGCACATCCTCAAGCTGTTCCAATGCAGTCAGCAGGATATCCCACAGCTGATTAAGAATCTGCGCATTCCGGTTGTCACCGGCCTGATTCACCTGGCTTGCCAGGTTTTCCAGGCGATCACGCAAGGAAATATCCTCTAAAAATCCATAGAGAGCATTCACCTGCTGGCTGACATTTTTCGCATTTCCAATGGCGCGGGCCAGTCTCTCCAGCGGTGCCATAGCAACCATTCTGGAATGATTCAACGCTTCTAAGCTCTGCGTATTTTCCTGACTCCATATGTCAACCAGTCCCTCAGGATGCATCGTCCAGGATTGCAGCCATTTTTTGCCCTCTATACCCCAAAGGATTGCATAATTCTCCAAATCGTCGCAAGCTTCCAGTGTAATCGGCGACAAAGCAGACTTTAGATAGCGCTGCACATCTTTTCTGTCAAATCCGCCCAGTACTACATCTAAGGCCGTAATCACCGTTGCAATTACAGACTTTTCCAAAATATCCTCTGTACCAGCGATATATGTAGGAATGCCGCACATCTGCAGCTGCATCGTTAAGGCATTTTGATAAGACGCTAAATCGGCACAAACCAGAGAGATATCTTTATATCGAGCACCTGCGTGAACAAGTCTGAGAATCTCCTCAGATACAAGTACACATTCGTCATGTATGCTGTCTGCCTGAACTGTACGAAGCCCAGCCACAGGTGTAGCAGGAATTTTTCCCTGAAACAAGGTGCTGCAAAGGGGTTGAAACAGTGCATTCGCAGGTGATACAGTCCGGATTTCGACTGGAACACCGGCCTGCTTGGCAATCCGCAGAAGCTTACCAACGGTATCCGCCGCTTTCTTAAATGCCAGCTGCCCGGATCCGGGTTTATCACAATGCATGCTAACAATAACGCTGGGAGCATTCCCAATCAAATGGGCAATGACAGATAAGTTCTGTACAGTAAAGTCAGGGAATCCATCAATATAGAATACATGGTTCTGGGCAAAATCACAGTCCTGCAATTGTTCAAGGCCCCAGGTCAGCTGATCTCGGGGATCCCGTTTGCCCTGGGCGCAGATGGCATCATACGCTTCCAGCAACAATGCCAGTTCTTCCAGTTTCTGCGCAAATGCACCTTCTGTTTGCGAAGATGCTTCCGCCAAATCCGCTGATGTAATACAGCAGCGCTTAAATTCATCCACAGCATCCACCAGGCTGGATAGAAATTCAGGGTTTGTCTCCAGGGAGGCATATGCCTTCAGCTTACTATGCAGCTGTCGTGCTGCCGCAGCCATTGCAACCAAACGGCCGCCATTATCCAGGCAATTCTGCATGCCGTAGCCCGCCCAATCACAGATGCGTCTTGTCAATCGTGAAAAGGACACAACCTCAGCATATCTGCTGCTGGTATCACCGGCATACGCGCATAATCTGCGCTCCGTATCATGGCTGATCAGTTCAGGAACCAAAAGAATGCGATTCCCTTTCCGTTCAGCTACATCTTTTGCGAGCATATTCAGAATGTAGTCCCGATTGGCGGTCCAATCTGTACCAAGAACTAAAGTCAGCATTCCATTGTCTCCCTTCATAGTTTTTTTTATCATACCATAGATTCCGTCCAAATAAAAGGGTATGAAAACCGTCTGTGTGAAAAACCACACAGACGGTCAAAATTAAATAGGCTTTGCAATATAGATCTGAGGATAGTTTTCTTTCAGCATGTTGCAGATTACGGCCGCATGCTCAAATTCAGTAACAATACCGAAAACGGCAGAACCGGAACCGGTCATCTGATAAGCAATGGCACCATAGGTATTGAAAAGAGATTTGATATAATTCAATTCCAGATGGTCGTTTGTCACCACCGGATCGAAGACATTCCAAATATTTTCTGCAACCTTCTCCAGATCACCTGCAAGCAAGGCACTTTCCATTGCCTGGTTGTCAGGTCTGCGTGCAATCACAGATTCATCAAGCTTCTTATAGAGTTCAGGCGTAGATGCGGAAAAGTCGGGCTTACAAACAACAAAGAAGCAATCCGGTATATCGGGAAGTCTGCGAAGCCGCTCTCCCCTGCCTTCCACCATTGCAGTGCCGCAAATCACACAGAAAGGTACATCACTACCCACCTGCGCACCAATTTCGGCCAGTGCCAAAATAGACAACGGATTGCCATAGTGCTTGTTCAGTGCTCGCAGTACTGCTGCAGCATCCGCACTGCCACCGCCGAGACCTGCCTGAGTAGGAATTCTCTTTTCAATCCGAATTGCCAGACCGGTCGTCTTCAGGCCTGTTACCTGATAAAAAACTTCCGCTGCCTTCCATGCCAGATTTCTGGAGTCCTCAGGAATGCCTTCCATAGAGCACTGCAGAGACCAGGGTTTGTCGGTATCCACATCAATTTCTACATCATCACGAATAGAAATTGCCTGCATAACACTCTTCAGGTCATGATATCCATCTTCACGCTTTCCCAAAACGTCCAGCGTCAAATTAATCTTCGCAAATGCGCCCTCATAAAGTGTAGTCATGTATCTGTCTTTCCTCCCAAAGATATCGTTATTCAGTATTATACTCAATTTTCTTATGCTTTGCAATCAGCAGTTTTATATTTTGAGAATACAACAATCCGGAATGGATATACTAGGCATGTCCTAATCATATTATTATGGAGGTAACGGAATGGATACCATTGCTTTGATCCTGTCAATTATCGGTTCGCTGAACTGGGGTTTGGTGAGTCTGTTTAAGTTTGATCTGGTTGCCTGGATTTTTGGCGGTCAAACCGCATTCTTAAGCAGAATCATTTATGGACTGGTTGGACTTGCCGGTCTGTGGTGCATCACACTGCTGTTCCGCAAAAACCGGCCATGTGTTGATGGCGAGTAAAAGAAACGGCAGCACCTCTCAGGATGCTGCCGTAAGCTATTAAGCGACGCGAACAATGCAGGTATAAGTCTTGCCCTTGTAAGTAGCGGACACCTTGGTCATACCGCCATGGACACCGGTAACGGTACCATCGGCATATGTACAGACATTGGTATCTTCAACGGTCCACTGGGCGTCAGTCACAACATTCTTCTCTTCATCTACAAGCTGCAGAACAAAGGTGTCACGGACACCGATCGTTACATCGTTTGCCTGGCCCTGGGGATTGTGCAGAGAATAGGTCTTGTTATCATCCTCTTCTTCGCCGGTGGCTTCAGAAACAGAAGGATCCTCTTCGCCATCCTCAAAAGTGCAGGTAATCAGGCAAGTTGCAATCTGACCATCGTACATACCCTGAACGACGGTCTCACCATTACCAACTGCGACAACCTTACCATCCTCGATGGTAGCGACTGCAGCATCATCGGTAGACCAAACGATCAGAGCAGGGTCGATTTCGCCATCATAGAGCACCCAGCTTTCACCTGCAGAACCAAATGCGATTTCCTTGCGGTTCAGTGCAAGTTTCAGAACCTCAGGCACTTCCTCGGGTACGGTCACGGTGACATAGCAATCGGTAGTCACATCACCGCAGGTAACGGTAATGACAGCAGTACCTTCGCCAACTGCAGTAATCAGACCGGTTTCATCTACAGCCGCAACAGCATCATCGCTGGTTACATAGGTAATCTGATCATCGGTATCCGCGGGAACAGGCGCAACAACCAACTGGTAAGCAGCACCCACATCAGCCAAGGAAACATCCACACGAATATTCAAAGCCTTGCAATCCAGAAGATCCTCAGGTTCCGTTTCAGCATCGGATTCAGGCTCTGCAGAAACATCCTGCTGGCTGCTACCGAAGAAATTCATACCGTCCAAGCCCTGATAGAGGAAATCATTGGGGATAAAGAAGCGCAGCGCAATATATGCACCTACAGCAAGAATTGCCAGCAACAGCAGAACGATCACAATGATCGCGCCCACATTGGATTTCTTCTTTTTCTTTGCAGACGCAAAAGCGGGCTGATTTCTGGGTGCATCAAACGCACCGGCGCGCTTTTTAACATTGGAAGAAGAAAAACGCCCACCCTTTACCGGGACATAATCAGAAGAAGTTGCAGCAGCGGGAGCGGCTGCATCCTCATCAGGTACATAACCGCAAATAGGGCACTTATCCGCATTATCAGGATAAGAAGTACCGCAAATTTCGCAAATAGCTTTGCTCAAGATTATCACTCCTATAGTCTTTAATAAAGTACGCTTTTTTGATTATATCATTAATTCACCAAGAAAACAACTATAAAAGCAGTTGCTTTTTTTCTTTTTTTCGCTTATTATATGTTCTGTATATAAAGGAGGCGATATTTGTGTCAGAACCGAAATTGATTTCGCCTATGCTGGATGGATTCGAAATGGGTGCGCCCATTAGTGAACATGACGGTGTTCGCTGCTGTCCTGCAATGCGTAAAGATTCCGACGACAAGTACATTGTAAAAATCATCTCCGTTCCTGCATCTCAAACAAAATTGGATGCCTTGCTTTTGACCGGTGCCTATCCCGACAAAACATCGGCATTGACTTATTTTCATGAAGTAGCCAACGGAATTATAGATGAGAAAAAAGTTTTAGATAATTTGGCAAATCTGGAAGGTTTTGTTTCCTTTAAGGATTGCCAGATTGTTCCCATGGAGGATGGCTCCGGCTTTGATGTTTATCTGCTCAGCGATTATAGAATGACGCTGGAGCGGCAGAACAGCAACTTCAGCATGACGCAGCTTTCCGCCGTAAACCTGGGCCTGGATCTGTGCGCAGCTCTTGCTGTTAGCCGTCGCAGCGGCTATATGTGCGTTGATCTGAAGCCTTCCAATATTTATATTACCGGCGAGAATGAATATAAAATTGGTGACCTGGGTCTTGTACGGCTGAATTCCTTAAAGTATGAATCTTTGCCGGATATGTACCGCAGCTGCTATACCGCTCCTGAGGTTGAGGATGCATATGCACCTCTCAATGACACGATCGATGTATATGCATTGGGTCTGATTTTGTATCAGATCTACAACGGCGGCCAGCTTCCTTTCAGCGGCAAGGTTGCTCCCAACGAGAAAATGGAAGCTCCCGCTTACGCCGACGAAGAGATTGCTGAAATCATCCTGAAAGCTTGCGATCCCGATCCTTCTCAGCGTTGGGCTGATCCCGTACAAATGGGCCAGGCTCTTGTCAGCTACATGCAGAAGAACGGTGTCAACGATACGCCCATCGTTCCTGTAATTGCGGTGTCTCCTGAAATCGAAGCACCTATTGAAGAAATGGATGTGCAGACTGAGATTACCGAGGTTGCCGAAGATTCTGATATTGTAGATGATGCTGCTGAAGAGATTCCCGAAGAAAACGAAAACGATGGTCTCTTTGCAGACATTCTCGCTGTAGAAGAAGCTACTCTCCAGGCTGATGAAGATAGCGTCCCTGAAGTCGAAATTTCTGAGGCGCTTGATGATGAAGCCAACGAGCTGTCCTGGGAGAAGCTGATTGAAGAAGCAACCGCAGCAGCCGGTGATGCCGACAGCGAAGTAGAAACTCAGAGTGAGTTCCAGGAAGAGGAATATGATAATCTTTCCTTCCTTGATGACTTCGATGAGGACACCGCAAAGGTGCTTGCTGATCTTGATAATTCTGAATTCGACGGTGAGACAGAGGAATTTTCCAATTTCCTTGATCAGATTGATGAACTGGCCGCGCTTCAGGTTCCCGAACCCCCAGTCGCACCTGATCCTATTGAAATCAAGATTCCCGATCCTCTGCCTATTGAAGACCCCATCATTGAACATGATGATTCTGATGATCTGGCAGAAGAAGTTGCTTCCTTTGTGGAAGCTGCAACCGCAGTCACCGCTCCGGTACTTGATGAAGAGCTTCCCGAAGAAGAACTGCCCTACATTCCCAAGAAGAAGCGCACCGGCCTCATTTGGGGCATCGTTTTGGCGATTCTTCTGTTCCTGTCTGTAGGCGGCTATTTCTTCTACACCCTCTATTATCTGCAGCCTATTCACGCATTGAGTGTCAGCGGTTCCGAGGATAAACTGAATGTTCAGGTTACTGCTGATATCGACGAATCCTTGCTGACCATTGTCTGCGCCGATTCCCATGGTAAGAAGGTTGCTGCTCCTGTTGTAGGTGGCAAAGCAGTCTTCAGCGGTCTGACTCCTGACACTGCATATACGGTCTCCGTTGAGGTGGATGGTTTCCACAAGCTGACCGGTGCCACTTCTAAAGTCTACTCCACCCCCCTTCAGACCAAGATCATGCAGATGCATGCAATCACCGGTTCTGAAAGCGGCAGTGTGATTCTGAGTTTTACTGTTGAAGGTCCAGATTCCGAGCAGTGGAATGTAATTTACAACGCAGAAGGCGAAGCTGAACGCATTACGGCATTCCCCTCCCACATGGTGACCCTGACCGGTCTTACCGTCGATAAGGAATATACCTTCCGCCTGGAACCCGTGGATGACATCTATTTGAGCGGTGAAACTGAACTTACCTATGTGGCAAAGGATCTTGTATGTGCTGAGAATCTGCACATTACCGCTTGCGCCGACGGTCAGCTTACTGCCCAGTGGACTACTCCCGAGGGTGCAGAGGTCATCGAATGGAGTGTCCGCTGCTACAACGAATCCGGTTATGACCAGACCGTTGTTACCGCAGAAAACTCCGTTACCTTCCAGGATGTAGATGACAGCGCAGCTCATACTGTGGAAGTTACTGCCGCGGATATGAGTGTGAATCAGCGTGTGATTGTTGGCGCAAATTCCGTTACCGTCAGCAATTTTGCAGTAAGTACGAACGATCCCAGCATTCTGGCTCTGAGCTGGAATTCCAATCGGGACGTTCCTGCCGGTGGATGGAGCATTCGCTACAGTGCCGACGGAATCAACGCTGCTGAACCGATCATCACTACGAATAATGCAGCTGTCGTTCCTGCCGTTCCCGGTGCAAGCTATGTGTTTACCATTCTCGATGGTTCCGGAAATCCCGTTTTGGGTGGACCTTTCACTTACGAGTTGACCGATGCGAAGGACTTCGCAGCATACGGAATCACTTCCGAAAACATTACAGCTCGTCTTTGCAAAACCCCAGCTGCTTCCAGCTGGAGCTATAAGGATCTGAAGGACGAAGACTATGTGAATGCCTTCTCTGCCGGTGAAAAGGTTTCCATGGTTCTGGCCTTGGCAAAGGCTACCGAAAAGTCTGACGATTCTGTCTGCATTACCTTTGCCATTTATGACGAAAATAACAACTTGGTAAGCTTCAGTCATAACTCCCAGACCTGGCAGTCCATGTGGTACCAAAATTACTGCGAACTGGATATTTCCGGCATTCCTACTGAGATCGGCACTTATAATGTTGCTATTTATTTCAATGGCGCATTGGCCGGTTCCCAGAAGTTCGAAATCACTACTTAATCAAAATGAGGCAGTCATCACTGCCTCAATTTTTATTGCATATTTATACTTGCCAAACATACTTTATTGTGCTATAGTAAATGAAAGTTAAAGTATCAGGAGGCCCTTTATGGCTATTCATGTTGCAGCGCAGTTTTACTTTGGCTACTATTACTTTCGAAAAAAGTAATAGCGTTTTGTGCTGCACAATGTTTATTTAATTTGATTTTTTGTACCGCACAGAATTGCTCTGTGCGGTAATTTTTTAGGAGATGTTGTTTATGATCGCTGTATTGAAAAATGGTACTACCAAAGAACAGATCCAGCACTTAATTGTATGGCTGAAGCATATGAATGTGGATGTCCATGTGTCCGAAGGCACAGAAGTGACCATTCTTGGTTTGATTGGCGATACCAGCCGTATTGACACTGAACTTTTGGCAAGCCTGGAGATGGTGTCCAGCGTTAAGCGTGTATCCGAACCCTTTAAGCAGGCCAACCGCAAGTTCCACCCCAATGATACAGTTGTTAGTGTTGGAGATGTAAAAATCGGTGGCGGACATTTTGCAATGATTGCCGGTCCTTGCTCTGTAGAGACAGAAGATCAGATCATTGGTGTGGCGCAAGCTGTTAAAGCCGCCGGTGCACAGATCCTCCGCGGCGGTGCCTATAAACCCAGAACTTCTCCTTACGCTTTCCAAGGACTCAAAGAAGAGGGCCTTCGCCTTCTCTTTGAGGCAAAGAAGGCAACCGGTCTGCCGATTATTACGGAGATCATGAATATCCGCACCCTGGATCTATTTGAGGATGTAGATATTATTCAGGTTGGTGCCAGAAACATGTAAAATTTTGACCTTCTGCAGGAACTTGGAAAAACAAATAAGCCCATTCTGCTGAAAAGAGGTCTGGCCAACACCCTGCAGGAACTTCTCATGAGCGCCGAATACATTATGAGTGAAGGTAATGAGAATATTATTCTTTGCGAGCGTGGTATCCGTACTTACGAAACTTACACGAGAAATACCCTGGATTTGTCTGCCGTTCCCGTTCTTCATGAACTGACTCATCTTCCGGTGGTGGTAGATCCCAGCCATGGTACCGGTAAAGCCAAGCTTGTACCCTCTATGGCTTTGGCTGCGGCAGCTGCCGGTTCTGACGGCATTATGGTGGAAGTCCACAACAATCCTTCTTGTGCGTTGTGTGATGGCTCTCAGTCCCTGACACCTGCACAGTTTGCAAAACTCAACGAACGAATTGAACGGGTGCGGGAGGCCATCTTATGATCGTTGGTATTTTAGGCCTCGGTTTAATTGGTGGTTCTCTTTCCCGTGCTTACGCAAAACACGGGCATACCGTATATGCCGCTGATAAAAATGATTCCATTCTGGAATTTGCACAGCTTGCAGGCGTTGTCCAGGGGAAACTGGATTGTGACACTATCCCCTGCTGTGATTTGATCCTTCCTGCAATTTATACAAACGCTTCTGCCCAATGGCTTCAGGAAAATGCCAGCTATATCCGTTCCGATGCGTTTGTAATAGATTGCTGCGGCATAAAGCAGAAAATCTGCGATTGCGGTTTTGCATTGGCTGCAAAATACGGCTTTACATTTATCGGCGGACACCCTATGGCTGGTTCCCATTTCTCCGGTTTTAAATATAGCCGTTCCAATCTTTTCCAAGGTGCACCAATGGTACTGGTACCGCCAAGATTTGATGATCCTATGCTGTTGGAACAGGCAAAAGAGATGCTGAAGCCTTGTAATTTTGGTTCTTTTTCTGTTACAACTGCAGCTAATCACGATAAAATGATCGCTTTCACCTCGCAAATGCCCCACATCGTCAGCAACGCCTATATCAAATCCCCTACCGCAGTTTCCCATAACGGTTTTTCTGCCGGTAGTTATAAGGACCTTACCAGGGTTGCTTGGCTCAATCCGCAAATGTGGGCAGAGCTGCTTCTTTCCAATAAAGAGAATATTTTAGAAGAACTTGACTTTTACATGAAAAGTCTTACTGAGTATAAAAATGCCATTGAATCCGGGGACGAAGACACACTGATCCGCATTCTTGACGAAGGCCGCAGACGCAAGGTGGAGGCAGACGGATGAAGACAATTTTGGTCAAAGCTTCCGAAAACTACCAGGTTATTATTGGCTGCGATTTGCTTTCCAAAATTGGAAGCTATAGCGCTGATCTTCACTCCGGTGCGAAAGCTGCCATTATCAGCGATACCAATGTTTGGCCGATCTATGGCCAGATTGTTGAAATAAGTTTACGCAATGCAGGAATTGAATCTGTAAATTTTGTGTTTCCTGCCGGTGAATCTAGCAAAAACACAGCAACTTATCTGTCCATTCTTAACTTTCTTGCTGAAAGTCATATAAACCGTTCCGATATGATTATCGCACTCGGAGGCGGTGTTGTAGGTGATATTGCCGGATTCTCTGCTGCTACCTATCTGCGTGGCATTCCCTATATTCAAGTACCCACTTCCCTGCTTGCTATGGTCGACTCCTCTGTGGGCGGTAAAACTGCCATCGATTTGCCCGCCGGTAAAAATCTTGTGGGTGCATTTAAGCAGCCGAAGCTGGTGCTTTGCGATATTGGTACACTGCAAACTCTCCCGGAAGAATACTTCCTGGACGGCTGTGCAGAAATCATCAAATATGGCATGCTTTATGATGACGCACTAATACACGCTTTACTGGAAAGCGGGCCTGATTTTGACCGTGAGGAAGTAATTGCAAGCTGTGTTAGTTTTAAGAGAGATGTAGTCGAAGATGATGAGTTTGATACTGCAGCGCGTCAAAAGCTGAATTTTGGCCACACAATCGGACACGGAATAGAATCACTCAGTCATTTTAGCATTTCCCATGGTCAGGCTGTTGCTGCAGGAATGACCATCGTTACAAAAGCCGCCATTTCAAAGGGGCTATGCAGTTACGATGTATATCAGACCCTGATTTCCTTATTGCGCCGTTTTTCTCTTCCCATTGGTACAGATTTCACAGCTGAAGCCCTCTTTGCATCTGCCTTATCCGACAAAAAACGCAGCGGCAGTACCGTCAATTTGATCATTCCCAGGAGAATTGGCCACTGTGATATTATCCCCACACCGGTTTCGGAACTGGAATCCTTCATCAAGGCGGGATTATAATGGATCTTACAATATACCCCGGTAAGCTATCGGGAACCATCGCAGCTATCCCTTCCAAATCTCAGGCACACCGCCTGCTGATTTGCGCTGCCTTTTCTGATAAGCCAACCATTCTATATTGCAGTGATACAAATCAGGATATTGAGGCAACCGCATCCTGCCTGAATCAGCTTGGTGCAAAAATCACCCGCACTGCAGATGCTTATCACGTGCAGCCCATCAAAGAAATCCCTTCTTTTGCGGAAATCGATTGCTGGGAAAGTGGATCTACCCTTCGATTCATGCTTCCAATAGTCTGCGCATTAGGCGTAGATACTGTAATCCATATGTCCGGAAGACTGCCTTACCGCCCTCTTTCTCCAATGTGGGAAGAACTGGAACGAATGGGATGTGTATTGACCCGACCAACAGAGACCACAATCCGGACAAGCGGAAAACTCCGCAGCGGAGAGTATACAATTGCAGGTAACATTTCCAGCCAGTTCATCAGCGGACTTTTATTCGCACTGTCTTTGCTGGATGGCAGCAGCTGCCTGAATGTGACAGGAACAATGGAATCCAAACCCTATATTGATATGACCCAAAAGGCACTGGCTGCATTTGGAGTCGATACATCCGGATTTCGTATTCATCCTCATAAGCCACTACGTACTCCCGGTGAATTAACTGTTGAGGGTGACTGGAGTAATGCTGCATTTTTCCTGACTGCTGCTGCATTGGGCAACCCTATAACTGTAGAAAATTTGGATGTTACCTCTTCACAGGGTGATCGGATCATTGTAGATATCTTACAACTAGAGCAGGATATGCCCACAATCTGCGCTGCAGATATTCCGGATCTTGTGCCCATTATGGCTGTCTATTTTGCAGCAAATCAAGGCGCCGTTTTTACCAATATCAGCCGCCTTCGTCTAAAAGAGTCCGACAGAGTCACCTCAGTGATCGCAATGCTGAATGCGCTGGGGATCCGAGCAGAAGCAGATGATACCACTATGCGTGTTTATGGTGGGCAGTTTACCGGCGGCATTGTAAACAGCTGCAACGATCATCGTATCGCAATGGCAGCTGCAATTGCCGCAACAGCTGCAAGTGGACCCATCACCATTCTGGGTGCAGAATGCGTAGCAAAATCCTACCCTGCCTTTTGGGCTGAATACCGTCGTTTAGGAGGAAACTATGAGCAGTACATACGGTGAACATATGAAACTGTCCATATTCGGACAGTCCCATGGTCCTGCTATTGGCATGACCCTTGACGGAATTCCTGCCGGTCTTCCCGTGAATTTTGAAAAGCTTCAGAATTTTCTTAACCGCAGAGCGCCCGGTCAAAATGATCACTCCACCGCAAGAAAGGAAGCCGATCGTCCTAAGTTTCTGGCAGGAATCGTGAATGGATATACCTGCGGTGCTCCCATTGCCGCAGTTATCGAAAACACAAACACCCGTTCCGGTGACTACAACAACCTCAAAGATTGCCCCAGACCCGGTCATGCTGACTATCCTGCCCAAATCAAATACGGTGGCTATCAGGATGTAGCAGGTGGTGGTCATTTTTCCGGCCGTTTGACAGCGCCTCTGTGCATAGCAGGAGGCCTTTGCAAACAGTGGCTGGAAAATATGGGTATCCGCATTGGTGCCCATATCGTTGCCATTGGCGGCATCGTAGATGAGCCCGGTGTGTACTTAGACTGGGCAAACCCTGACCTGGATTTGATCCAGGAGGACTTCCCTGTTCTGAATCGTGAGTCCGGAGTAAAAATGCAAGAAGCGATTGCTGTGGCAAAAACTGATGGTGACAGTATTGGCGGTCTTATTGAGTGTATTGCCACCGGCCTGCCCGTTGGTCTTGGCGAACCCATGTTCGGCGGAATGGAGAGCAAAATTGCTCAGATTATTTATGGCATTCCTGCTGTAAAGGGACTGAATTTCGGCAGCGGTTTTGCAGGTGCCTATATGCGTGGCAGCGAAAATAATGACCAATACTTTTTTGAAGACGGCAAAGTGAAGACAAAACGAAACTATGCCGGCGGCATTTTAGGGGGAATCACCAACGGCATGCCCCTTGTGTTTGAAGTTGCGATCAAACCTACACCGTCCATTGCTATGGCGCAGAAAAGCGTTTCACTCTCCACCGGTGAAGAAACAGAGCTGATGATTAAAGGCCGTCACGACCCTTGTATCGTCCCCAGAGCAGTGCCGGTTATTGAAGCGGCGGCTGCAATCGCAATTTTTGACGCTGTTCTTATGGCGAATAAGAATTTGGAGTAAAAACTATGGAACTGAAAGATTTGCGAGAAGAAATTGACCAAATTGATGATCAGTTGGTTCAATTATTTTCAAAGCGCATGGCCATTTCGGCTCAGGTAGCTGCCTACAAAAAAGAGCATAATATGCCGATCTTTGTTTCCTCCCGCGAACAGGATATCCTGGATAGCATTGACACTAAAGTAGCACCTGAAATAGCACCTTACACCAAAGAGCTCTATTGCAAAATTTTTGAACTGAGTCGCTGTTATCAAAGTGAACAGAAGCTTTAACTGATACTTACAATTTAGAGGTGGTATAAATGCGCTGTGGCCTGCTTGGCAAGAAATTAGGACATAGTTATTCCCCTCAGATTCATAGTTATCTGGGTAACTATTCCTATCATCTCTTTGAAAAAGCACCGGATGAATTGGCAGAATTTCTTAGAAGCGGTGATTTCTCTGGCCTGAATGTAACAATACCTTATAAAAAAGAAGTTCTACCCTACTGCAATGCATTATCTGACCGGGCAAAAGCGCTCGGCGCTGTCAATACCATTGTACGGCGGGAGGACGGAAGTCTTATTGGGCACAATACAGATTTCTTCGGCTTCCATTCTATGCTTCTGCGCTGCGGAATACAAGTATCCGGTAAGAAAGTGTTGGTTCTTGGTAGCGGTGGAGCCTCTGCAACTGTAGTAGCGGTTCTTCGACAAATGAAGGCTAATATTATTGTAATCTCCCGCTCAGGTGAGAATAATTACCAAAACCTTCACCTGCATGCAGATGCATCCGTTATAGTGAACACCACTCCGGTTGGTATGTATCCCAATGTTGACATTTCCCCTCTCAATCTGGATCTGTTCCCAAATTTGGAAGGTGTGCTGGATGTGGTATATAACCCTGCAAGAACCCAGCTTCTAATGGATGCTGAGAAACGTGGCATTCCCACGCAGAACGGCTTATGGATGCTAGTCGCACAGGCGAAAGAAAGTGCCGAATGGTTTACCGGACAGCAGATCTCCGACGAATGCATTGCGAATATTCACGGGATTCTACGCAGACAGATGGAAAATATTGTTCTGATCGGTATGCCCGGCTGCGGCAAATCCACATTAGGCAAACTGCTTGCCGAAAGAACTGGAAAACAGTTTGTGGATGCAGATGCTGAAATCGTTCGGAAGGCTGGTATAGCCATTTCTCAGATCTTTGCCAATGTCGGTGAAGAAGGCTTTCGAAAACTGGAAACAGAAGTACTCTCAGAATTGGGTAAGGAGTCCGGACTTATCATTGCAACCGGTGGCGGTTGTGTCACTAGACCTAACAATTACAATCTGCTGCACCAAAACGGACATATCATTTGGATTCAGCGCCAAATCAGCAGCCTCCCTACCGATGGCAGACCCCTTTCCCAGCAAAACAATTTAGAAACCATGTTTGCTGTCAGAAAACCTCTATATGAACAATTCGCCGATTTCTCTGTAATAAACGACGGTTCTTTGGAGGAAACAATCACCGCTATCCTTCAAAAGGAGGGCTATCTATGAAAATTCTCATTCTTAACGGCCCCAATATCAATATGTTGGGTATTCGCGAACCAGATATTTACGGAAAGCAGACATACCGCGACTTACTGGAATTGCTGGATTCCACAGCAGAAATGCTTGGCATTGAGATTGAGCAGTATCAGTCAAATCACGAGGGTTGCCTTGTGGATAAGATTCAGGAGGCTTATGGTAAGTTCCAAGGTATAGTGATCAATCCTGCTGCCTATACTCACACATCCGTTGCCATTCTAGATGCCCTGAAATCCGTGGCAATTCCGGCCGTAGAAGTACACATTTCCAATGTGGATGTAAGGGAAAGCTTCCGCCAAATATCCTATCCAGGTATGTATTGTGAAAAGACAATCAAAGGACAGGGATTAGACGGCTACTGTCAGGCAATGAGATACTTAAAAGAAAAATATGGATAAGAAAAGACCGAAAGCTTAATCGCTTTCGGTCTTTTTACATTCATAAACCATTGTAACACTATCATGAAATACTGATCCATCCATGTGAACAGCGTGATTTTTCATGATTTGAAAACCACACTTTTTATGCAGCTGCAAGGACGCAAAATTACTCTTAGCAACATGCGAGTAGATTCGGCTGATACCTAAATATTGCTGAAGTTCCCGGATCATTAACTCACCATAACCTTTTCTTCGGTATTCCGGAGCCGTTTCAAATGCACACAGCAAAACACCATCCCAAAATGGCTCAATTCGCACAGCAGATATATATCTGTTCTGTTCCTCCCAAACAGCATAACTTGCATCCTTCTGACGGAAAAAAACAGAACGCAGATATTCATAGAAATCCTGCTCTGCCTCCCGTAGTTGGGCAGTTTCCGAGAATCCAGGGTATTGTTCCCTTGCGGTGAACAGATTCGTTTCTTCGTATACCTGCATTAAATTGGAAAAATGCAACTGGCTCAGTTTATTGATCACTTTCAGCATAATCCACCTCTAAATGAATATCATATGCAAATTAATGAATATTTCTGCATAATAAACATTATGCACATGTTATCTTGCAGTAAAAAGAATTTTAACCTAGCATCAACCGCGCAGCAAGCAGGATGCACCGTCTCATCCGTCACTATTATTAGCATACTCTGTGGAAAAGTTTGGTCTTTTCCACATCATTTTGTAATAAAAGTGTAATTTCGACGCAATATTCAAAATTATTCATTCGGTTATTCACAGATTCCACAGGTTTATCCACAGGTTGCCCGGCGACACCGTGCTTAAATAATCCACAATATGACGATTTTTATTGAAATTATCAGCATTTATACAAGGAAAAATCCGCCTAACAAATAGTAACAATTCCCCATCATTTCAAAATAATGAATATTCATTTTTCCAGGAAATAATTGCAGGAGTGTTTCCTCACTCCTGCAAAAATTATAAGGTTTCTCCAAGGATGGATTTGGTTGCATAGGCATTGAGCTCCATGCCTGCAGTATTTCCGGCAAGGTACTCATAATAGCCTTGCGCGCCGATCATTGCCGCATTATCACCGCAGAGTTTTAGCGGCGGTAAATAAACTTCAGCACCAATCTCCTGAGCAGAGCGCAGAATATCTCCACGGATTCTGGAGTTGGCTGCTACACCACCGGCAACTGCCAGTTTCTTTCTTCCGGTCTGCTTCATTGCCTGCATCACTCTGGGCACCAGGGTATCCGATACTGCGCTGCAGAAGGAAGCACACAAACTATTCACATCCAGCTCCTCCCCTACCTGCTCAGCGTGGTGGATCAGATTCAAAGCCGCTGTCTTGAGTCCGGAAAAGCTCATGTCATAGGGGTTTTGACCGGGCTTGGAACGGGGCAGGAAATACTTGCTCTCATCACCCATGGAAGCCGCTTTATCCAAAGCTGCGCCGCCGGGATAAGGCATGCCCAAAACACGGCCGACCTTGTCAAAGCACTCGCCGGCAGCATCATCCAGGGTAGTACCCAGAATTTCCATTTTCGTATAGTCCTGCACATCAATGATCATGGTGTGTCCACCGGAAACGACCAGGCAAAGGAAAGGAGGCTCCAATTCCGGATATGCCAGGTAATTGGCTGCGATATGACCGCGAATATGGTGGACAGGGATCAGCGGCTTATTCAGAGCCATGGCTGCAGCCTTTGCAAAGTTAACACCCACCAACACAGCACCGATCAGACCAGGTGCATAAGTCACAGCAACGGCATCGATATCCGCCCTTGAAAGACCGGTTTCTGCCAGCGCCTGATCAGCCAACCCATAAATAGCCTCAATGTGTTTACGGGATGCAATCTCCGGCACAACACCGCCATAGATACGGTGCAGATCAACCTGAGACGCAATACAATCTGTGAGAATTTTTCTGCCATCAGCCACAATGGCTACAGCGGTTTCATCGCAGGAAGATTCAACTGCCAGGATATTCATAGATTCCACTCCTTTCTCAGGATGAGGGCGTCTTCCCTGGGGTTTCGATAGTAATTCTTTCTAACGCCCACTACATCGAATCCCATCTTCAAATACAATGATTTTGCAGGTTCATTGGATGCGCGGACTTCCAGCATCAGGCTGTGACTGCCGCGCTCATTCAGTGCTTCGATCAAGGCACTGATAAGTTCTGTAGCAATTCCCTGCTTTCTGTAGTCAGGATGGATAGCGATATTCATCATATCGGTTTCCCCCAATACCGTCTGGGAACCAACATAACCGACAACCTTATCGTCCGCAATCACTACAAGCCAGCAGGAAAGACGATTATCCAGTTCCGAAGCAATGCTATTCTCGCTCCAGGGATCATTAAAACAGAGTTTTTCCAGTTCCGCAATCTGCGGAACATGGCACTGTAACATTTTCGTGATGATCATTTTGCATCATACCAGGAACTTCCCCACTTTGCCTCTGCAATCAAAGGTACTTTCAGAGAAGCTACCTGCTCCATTTCCTTACTGATAAGTTCTGCTACCTGACCAGCCAATTCTTCGGGGCACTCGATAATCAATTCGTCATGGACCTGCAGTAACAGATTTGCTTCCGGATAATTGGCCTTCAGCGCCTCATACACACGAATCATAGCCAGCTTAATAATGTCCGCCGCCGTACCCTGAATGGGTGTATTCAGAGCAATGCGTTCTGCTCCCTGGCGGATATTGAAATTGGAACTGGTCAGTTCGGGAATATAGCGCTTGCGCCCATACAATGTCTGGGTAAATCCGGATTCACGGGCATTCGTAACCACATTCTTCATATAGCTGCGGACACCGTGATAATTTGCCAAATAGCTGTCAATATAGTCTTTTGCCTCATATCTGGAAACGCCGATATCCTCAGCCAAAGAAAATTCAGAAATGCCGTAAACAATACCGAAGTTAACAGCCTTTGCATTACGCCGCTGGAGGCTCGTTACAGCCTCAGGAGCAACGCCGAATACCTGGGATGCTGTAACGGTATGAATGTCCATACCGCTTTTGAAAGCCTCCTGCATGGTCTCGTCATCAGCAATATGCGCAAGCACACGCAATTCAATCTGGCTATAGTCAGCATCTACAAGAACATATCCGGGTTTGGGGATAAACATTTTCCGGATCTCTGCGCCCAAATCCGTACGGACGGGAATATTCTGCAGATTCGGCTCTGTAGAGGACAGACGGCCGGTTGCTGTAACCAGGTTTTGGAAGGTAGTCCGGATTCTTCCGTCCTCATGGATTACCTTCAGAAGGCCGTCAGCATAGGTGGACTTGAGTTTTGTCAGCATCCGGTAGTCCATAATAGCAGGAATGATGGGATGCTTACTCTTCAGTTTCTCCAATACATCCGCATTAGTGGAATAGCCGGTCTTTGTCTTTTTAACGGGAGGTAATCCCAGCTTGTCAAAAAGCAGTTCACCCAGCTGTTTTGTGGAGTTAATATTGAAAGGACCATCGGAATATCCGAAAATCAAGGCCTCACAATCGGCAATACGTTCAGCCAGCATCTGACCGAATTCTTCCAGCTGTTTGCGGTCGATCGCCACACCTGCCTTCTCCATACTGTAAAGCACAGGACACAGAGGCAATTCGATGGTCTGATACAGCTCGAGCATACCGGCTTTGGTGAGCTCCTCTGTGAGGACACCGCGAAGATGCCAAAGCGCTTCTGCGCATGCACCGGCATCGCCATCGTCCACGCTCATACCCAGGAAATTGGTTGCCAGCTTGGACACGGGATAATCAGACTGAGAGGGGTTCAAATTATAGGCTGCCAGGGCAGTGTCAAAGACGAAATTACCATGAGCAATACCCATGTTGTCCATGGTATGGAGGGTCGCCTTCAAATCATGACAGACAAGATCACCATCCGGTAAGACAATACCCATCTGCGCTTCCATAGGCGTCAGAACACAGACGCCTTTTTCACAAGCCACGCCAACCGTACCGTCTCCGGCAATGTAGACACTGGCATCACCGTTGCAAGGCAGACAATCCAATTCTGCTAGTTTTGCAATGCTTGTCTGTGTCTTTGCTGCAGAAACACCGGCATCCCGAAGACCGTATCTGTCGATCAGCTTGACAAATTCCAGCTTCACAAACAAATCGTAAAGTTCCGGTTTATTATAGGGCCGTACCACCGCATCCAGCGGTTCAAAATCAATGGGTGCTTCACAGCGAATGGTAGCAAGGTCATAAGAAAGATACGCACTTTCCTTGCTGCTTTCCAGCTTTTCACGGAGTTTAGGGCGGATAGCTTTATCCTCCAGATTGGCATAGACGCCATCTAAAGAGCCAAACTTCAGCAAAAGA
>JAFOBK010000169.1 GCA_017381835.1 Oscillospiraceae bacterium
CGGGCTTCGTCGGCAAATACATTGATGAACTCAGCGCCGATGATTTTGCGCTTGCGTTCGGGGTCGGAAACGCCGGCCAGCAGACCTAAGAAATGATCCGTTGCATCCACATAGATCAGGTTGGCATCCAGGCCGTCCTTGAACATCTTGATGACGCCTTCGGATTCGTTCTTACGCATCAGGCCGTGGTTGACATGCACGCAGACCAGCTGCTTGCCGATGGCCTTGATCAGCAGAGCGGCAACAACAGAAGAGTCAACACCGCCGGACAGAGCCAGCAGCACCTTCTTATCGCCAACCTGCTCGCGAACCAGCTTCACCTGCTCATCGATGAAAGCATTTGCCAGCTCGAAATTGGTAATGCGAGCCATAGACTCGGGACGGACATTAGACATATAGGATCCCTCCATATAAAATATCAAAAAACTACAATTTATTATACAACCTAGCTTTTCTGAGCGCAAGAAAAAAATGCGCTGTGCATTAAAAAAGTCATTCCAAAGTTATTCCCAGATAACCGGGCATTTTTGTGCAGTTTAGAGGATGCCACATGGCAAAGGGAATGTCCTGACCCGGGGTGGGGATTTCTGCGGATTTTACAGACAAAGCAGACAAAATGCCCGGTGCGGAGTGGGGATTTCCCAGGTATTCAAAGACCACCTGCTCCTCTTTGTTGGCGCAGACCAGGGCATCGGCGCATGCATAAAATGATGCAAAAGTGCTTAAAAATGCCAGGGTGACCCCTTCCTGGGAAATGCCGTTTTCCGGAAGAAAGGACCTTCTGAGGCTAGCATATTCTTCAGCCGTGATTTGCCGGATGGGGAGGGGGGCATCGGATGCTTCGGCGCAAAAGCGGGTGATATAGCCGCAGGTTTCATAACCCAGGCGCGCATAGAAGGGAAACAGACCCGCAGCCGGCTTCAGCACAGCGCCGGCATAGCCGAGTTCTTTCAGATGGGCATGGGTATCTTCCAGCAGGCGGGACGCAAGCCCTTTGCCCCGATGCTCCGGATGGGTGGCTACGGCATAGATATAGGCCAGTTTGCCGCCTTCATAGCTGCAGTCGAACCAGTACAGCGCGCTGACCGGCTTGCCCGCTTCTTCGATACAGCGGCAGCGATCGGGAGAGAAGGCCACATGGAAAAAAGCGTCGATGAAGCTGTCCGGATCACCGAAGACGATTTTCCACAGCTGCTTCAGACCATCAGTATTCACAGCCGGCCTCCTTCAGACACGCCCAGTGCTTTTCAATGAGCATCACCGGATTGTAGGCCAGCTTGGACTTCCGAAGGCCTTCAATGCCCAGGTCATCTTCCCGGTTTAAGAACTGCAGATCCGGATATTTTTCCATTAAATAGCCGGCAAAACCGCTGCACATGGCTACATAAGCGGTCTCGTCAATGGCCTTTTCAAACTGTACATCGAAGGTGTGGGCGGCCAGGTGAGTGCCCATGGTCATGGCGAGGATCTCGTCGCCGTCCATTAATACCAGGCCCTCCATATCCAGCTCGTCCCGATGGCGCATGGCCCGGGCGATGGCCACCTGCTCCATATAGTAGTCACCGTCAGGATCTGCCTCCAGCCGCTGCTTATACCACCGCTGGAGCATGTCCTCCACCTGGGGGGCATTTTCCTCCGTAATGGGTTCCAGCCGGTAGTTCGGGTGCAGCTGCTTGAATTTATTCAGATGATTTCGCTTTTTCTGGAACTTTTTGCCCTTTAAAGTGGCAAGATCTTCGATATTGTAGATGTAGTCGAAGGAATTCCGGTCATGATGGAACCGGAATTTATCGGGATAAAGGGATTCCAGCAGGTCGCAGTCTTCGTGGGTCAGACTGGTGAGGCGGCAGGGGATATCCCGGGTTTGGGCATCGTGGATGATGGCGTCGATGACGGGTTTTACATCACCCTTGCACACCGGGAACAGATAGACGCTGCGCTGGTTGAACTGGGAGAAGAATACCAGACTGTCCTCCAGGAAAGCAGCACGCTGGCGGCCCCACAGATAGAGATTGGCAAAGTTATATTCGCAGCCCCGCTGACCGCAGTTTAAAAGATATGCATCGTAGGCAGCCTTGTCGGCAGGGTTCAGTTTCTGAAATTGGATCATAAAATCACTTCCTTTAGTGGGAGTATACCACAGTTTTCAAAGTTTCACAACAGCTTTCCAATGGAGAGTGGACAATGGAGAATGGACAATGATCCATTACGGGACACCTGCGTTAGAAGCCGTAGGGCGGGGCCTTGGTCCCGCCGCTTCTGCCGCACCATCTTTCCGGCGGGAGTAAACCCCCGCCCTACATAATAGGACACACTTCGTTAGAAAATGTAGGGGAGGGTCTTGACCCTCCCGGCAGTAGGATCTTGCGTTTTTCAACGTTTTCGGCGAAATGAAACAATCTTCCAAATCTGTCATCCTGAGCGACTAGCGGGAGTCGAAGGATCTTCGCACCATCGATACTGCCAGGATCCTTCGATTCGCTGCGCTCACTCAGGATGACAACAAACGAGACATTCTGCATTTCCACATTGGGTTCGACGCATACGGTTGGTGCCTTCTGTTCGGGAGGGTCAAGACCCTCCCCTACAGTAGGGATGCACTGTGTTAACACTCGTAGGTGCGATTATCCATCACCGCCGGAGGCATCAGCACTTTCGGCAACAAAAAAGGGAACGGCTAACCGTTCCCTTTTTATGCAGCGTGATTTACTTCTTGTACTGCTCAGGATGCAGCTTCTTCTGCAGCCAGTTCTTGCCGGAGACAAAACGCTCCACAATGTAGCTGACCACATAGTCGCCGGCAGCGTTGACCATGGTTGCGGGGGGATCCACCAGGTTGCCCAGAGCGATTGCAATGGGATAGGCGATGGCCATCTGGTCGGGGAAGAAGATGGTGCACAGCACCAACTCGCCGGTACCGCCGCCGCCGGGGATGCCGGACATAGCCACGGAGGAGAACACAGCCACGATGATGGCCAGAATGGCCTCACCGGTGCCGAAGTCCTTGCCGAAGATGCCGAACAGGAAGGCAACCTTTACGATTGCGGACATGGCGGAGCCGTCCATGTGCATGGTAGCGCCCAGGGGCAGGACGATGTTGGAAACATCCTTGGAGATGCCGGTTTCCTCAGCAGCTTCCATGTTGGTGGGGATGGTAGCGACGGAGGAGCAGGTGCCGAAGGAAACTGCAGCGGGCTTGAAGAGCTTGCTGAACATCATCTTCACAGCGCCCTTGCCGCCGCCGAAGCGGGCATAGATGGGGAAGAAGATGAACATGTAAGCGAAGCACAGTACGTAGTAGATGATCAGGGTACGGCTGTAGTCGCCGATCAGCTCGGGGCCATAGGTGGCAACCAGGTATGCGAAGAAGCCGAAGAAACCGATAGGTGCGTAGTAGGAGATCAGCTTGACCACCTTCATGATGCACTCGGTCAGGTCAGCCAGCAGCTTGGCGGTCATGGTCTTCTTGCCGCCTGCCATCTGGATACCGAAGCCGCAGAGGATTGCAAAGACGATCAGGGGCAGGATAGCACGACGGCTCCACAGCTCGATAAAGTCAGGCTTGGTGAAGAAGTTGATGATCATGTCAGCAACGCCCAGGGTTTCGCCTACTTCGCCGGCGGTTGCTTCGTACTGACCCTGCACCAGGGGGAAGATCCGGCAGACGATGTACATGATCAGAGCGGCGATGGCAGCGGTCACCAGGAAGGTTCCCACGGTGGCGCCCATGATCTTACCGGCCTTCTTGGCGCTGTCCATATTGGCAATGGCGGATGCGATGGAGCAGAACACCATGGGGACAACGATACAGAACATCAGGTTGATGAACACGGTGCCCAGGGGCTCCAGCTTGGTAGCTTCCGGCCATACAGCACCGGTAATGCAGCCGGCTACGATGCCCAGCAGCATAAAGAGAATAAAGGCGTAGTTTTTCAGAAAATTCTTCATGGAAAACCCTCCAAATTTTTCTTAGTTTCCTCCTTATTTTACAACGCACAACTTGCAAATAAAACGCAATATATGCTATAATTATTGCAAATCGTGCTATAGATTATGTGAACCGCGGAATCCTTGCCCCACGGCTTCTAATGCAGTGCGTCCTATACTGTAGGGGCGATCAATGATCGCCCGTACAGAAGGCACCACCGAATTCGCCGAAACCCAATGTGGAAACAGAAAATGTTGACAAACACACCGTCATTGCGAACCACTGCGCCCGCAGGCGCGTACAAGCGAGCAACCGGCAAAGCCGGCTCTTAGCGAGTCGTAGTGCGCACACTGGTGTGGCAATCCGTACCTCTAGAAGCATACAGAACAGGAAGCCCTCACCCAAGGAGAACGGATTACCACGTCGTGCTTCGCACTCCTCGTAATGACGTGGAGTTTTGGAAGATGCTGCAGATCCGCCGCAAATATATACAAGCATGTAAAGTGCCGCCGGGAGGGTCAAGCCCCTTCCCTACAAGCGCATAATGGAGGTCTTTATGTCTGATTACCAAAAACGCGGATATTTATTGGAAAATTTCCGCTTGTTTCACTTAAATTCCCCGGGCGGTGCCGATGTGGAATACCATTACCACGAATTCTGCAAGCTGCTTCTGCTGGTTTCCGGTCGGGGCGGCTATATGGTGGACAGCCAGCGCTATCTGCTGCAGCCGGGCGATGTGGTGCTCATCGGCAGCCGCAGTGTCCATCGGCCGGAACTGGCGGAGGACAGCCCCTACGAGCGGGTGATCATCTACATTGACCCCGGATTTTTGCAGGGGTTTTCCGGAGCGGATTGCGATCTGCTGGGTCTCTTTTCCGGAAGCAAAGGCCATGTGCTGCGTCTGAAGGAAAGCCAGCGGAAAAAGGTCTTCTCCCTGGCATCAGCCCTGGAAAAGGAACTGTCCGGTGATGGCTACGGCCGGGAGATCCTCTGCACGGGTGCGCTGCTGCGGCTTTTGGTGGAGATCGGCAGAGCCCAGCGGCAGGATGACGCCCTGAATCCCAGCCCCGTGACCCCGGAAGATCCCCGGGTGGTGGAGTGGATGCAGTACCTGGACCGGCATCTTGCGGAGGATCTGGACATGGACGATCTGGCGGAGCGATTTTTTATCAGTAAATTCCATATGATGCGTCTGTTCCGGGCTCATACGGGCTTCACCGTCCATACATATCTGCTTCAGCGGCGGCTCCTGGCGGCAAGACAGCTGATAGAGCGGGGAATGCGGGCAACGGAAGCCTGCTACCGCTGCGGATTCCGCAGTTATTCCTCCTTTACCCGAGCCTATAATAAGCATTTCGGCACCACCCCCACCGGCCGCATAGCAGCGACCTCTCAGGAGCCGGAAGGCGCGGAATAAAAGAAAGACCTCCCCTTACCCAGGGGAGGCTTTTTATATGTCGGATTTGTTGACGGTGAAAAACAGCACCACCGTGCCCAGCAGCGCCATCACCACACCGCCGATCAGCATGGTATTTACACCAAAGTTCAGAAGCTGTCCGCCTGCGAAATTGCCGGCGCTGCAGCCTAAAGAATAGGCGGTTGCGATGAAAGCCTGGCCTTTGATCATGTCTGCCGGCTTTACCCGATTGCCGGCGAAGTACACCTGGGTGGGGCCCAGGAAACCGTAGGAAGTGGCCTGGAGGGTTTGGAACAGATAGATATAGCCGATGGCCGGAGCAAAGCAGAACAGCACGGATTTCAGCAGGAAGGTCAGGGCGGAGATCTTCAGCAGGCTGGTTTCCTTGATCCGCTTGTGGAAGAAGCGGAAGAAGAAAATCACCGGCGCGCCGGAAAGAGAGGAGATGAACAGCGCGGTGCCCACATGGCTGCTGTTGCCGCCGAAGCGCTCCATGATCACGATCATGTAGTTCTCGGTCATGGAGTGGAACATGCCCAATAAGCCGATGCCCAGCAAAGAAAGGCAGTACCACTTATAGCGCAGGAAGAACTGGGCGATGGTGCAGCTTTGGTCGGCAGTATCCCGACTTACCTGCTTTTCAAGCCGCGGGAAACCCAAAACGGCAACCATACAGATCAGCCGGAAAGCGATCAAAAACAGGAACATCCAGGAGGTGCCCAGCCTGGCGATGATATAGCCCAAAACCAGAGCGGAGGTGCCGGATGCCACAGAACCCAGGCCTCGGGCAGCTCCGTAGTTGATGTAGTAGCCGGATTGATTGCAGGCCACACTGAGGGCATTGAGGAGGCTGTGAATGGCATCGCTGCTCCACATGCCCAGGATGTAGAGAATACCGGCTGCCAGCACCGGAATGCCCGGGATCAGCTGCAGGACAAAGCACAAAATGCACAGTCCGGATAACAGCAGGATCAATTGGGGCAGGATATATTTGGGGGAGCGGTCTGCATAGGAGGCCATGAACGGCTGGGTCAGGCACACCAGGATGCCGGTTGCGGCCAGCAAAACGCCGATCAGACCGGAAGAGAGGCCTTTGCCCAGCAGATATGTGGTGACAAAGCTGGCGGCGCCCATGGCGGCTGCCCAGTAGGAGAATTGGACGATACAATAGCGGACGGTGAGATTCTTTTTCATATACGCACCTCCTGAAAACTTATCTTCATGCTATCGTGTTTTTCTGCGATTGTCAATATCCATTCTTGTCCCACGGATCCCAACGCAGTGCGATCCTCTTGTAGGGGCGATCATTGATCGCCCGCACAGAAGGCGCCACCGAATTCGCCGAAACCCAATGTGTAATGGGAAGATTGCACCGCCGGGCGATTGATAATCGCCCCTACAATTTCTAACGCAGTGCGATCCATTATGTAGGGCGGGGGTTTACTCCCGCCGGGAAGATTATGGGGAAGAAACGGCGGGACCAAGGCCCTGCCCTACGGTTTCTAACCCAGTACGATCCTCTTGTAGGGGCGATCACTGATCGCCCGCACAGACTGTACCACCGTATTTGCCGATACCCCATGTGAAAACGGGAGATTGTACCGCCGGGCGATTGATAATCGCCCCTACAAATTCTAACGCAGCGCGATCCATTATGTAGGGCGGGGGTTTACGCCGCCGAAGGGTTTTCAAAGCCGAGGAGAATGTCGGGCACCGCAACAGGGACAAGATAAAAGAGCCAGGTCCGAAGACCTGGCTCTCAAAGTTTGCTTTATTGCCGCAGAAACGATACCGAGCGGGTATGGGAAGTAACGATGACTGTCCAGACTGTGCACGAACTGTCCGCGGCGACACGCCGCAAAAGAGCCAGGTCCGAAGACCTGGCTCTCATAGTTTGGTTTATTGCCGCAGAAACGATATCGAGCGGGTATGGGAAGTAACGATGACCACCCAGACCATGCACGAACTGTCCGCGGCGACTGGCCGCAAAAAGAGCCAGGTCCGAAGACCTGGCTCTCAATGTTAGGTTTACTACCGTCGTAACGATACCGGGCGGTACCCAAGAGGAGTACCGGCCATTGCCCAGCTGACATTCGAAATGCCAACGGGCGCTGCCCGTTACATGTCGAAGGGTTCCATGCCCAGAACGGGATGGCCAACCTCGGACAGGTATGCCAGCAGCTGCTCAGGATCTTCCTGGCAGATGGTCTCGTCAGCGACCATGTCGGTGAAGTTCTCAACACCGTACATCTCCAGGATGGTAGCATCCAGACGCTCACGCATCTGATCCTTCAGCATCTTGGGCATCCAGACGATACGGCCGGGGCCGCCTTC
>JAFOBK010000170.1 GCA_017381835.1 Oscillospiraceae bacterium
AGATGGAGGAGATCCGGCTGGTCAACCGGGCGAAGTGGATTCTGATTGAGCAGCTGAAGATGACGGAAGCCGAAGCGCACCGCCACGTCGAAAAGCAGGCCATGGACCGGTGCTGCTCCAAAAAGGAGATCGCACTGGGAATCATCAAAACATATTCATGATCGCAAATGCCTGAAGAAAAGCCTTCACTAAGGTGACATCACCCCTAGGTTCCCCCACCTCGGTGTGCAGGTTCGAGTCCTGTCGCCCGCACCATAACAAACACCTATTATTATCTATCCTCATGTGGCATAGAGAATAATAGGTGTTTTTTCAGGAGGTTAATATGAAAAAGAGAGGGCAAAAGAAACCTGGTTATTATCTCGAAGGACATATGCTTCCTTGTGTGCGAAATATTCGACCAATGTTTGGCTCACATGATGCTGCTATCCAGGCAAACCAGATTAATACAAAACCTTACAGGAGGGATAACATTATGGCTACAATACAAGAGCAGTTGCTATCTTGTATATTATGACACAGAGAGGGTATGCTCCAGAACAAAGTATACTAATGAGTACCTATAAAAATGCTCCACCTTCGCCTCTCACATATATAAACCCCGCAGTCTTTTCTCTGAAACAGAGAAAAGACTGCGGGGAAATTTATACCGCACGATTGGAAACTCAGAAAGAGATCGTGGGGCGTGCGTTGCTAAAAAAGGGACGACCGTTCAAATATGAATTACCCTTTTGCACGGTTGATACGTGGAGAAAACTTTACTGAACGCTCAGCAGGTCCACATCATGATTCACGGAACCGGTTGCCAGGGTATTGATGGAAGCATAGTCATCGGTATTGCAGATGATCATGGGAGTCGTCAGAGGATAGCCCGCGGCCTTGATCGCAGCCATATCAAAGCTTACCAGCAGATCGCCCTTTTTGACAGTCTGTTCGGGAGCAACATGGGCCTCGAAGTGCTTTCCGCCCAGCTTGACGGTATCGATACCGATGTGCAGCAACAGCTCTACGCCGCCGTCGGTGGTCATGCCCACCGCATGCTTGGTTTCGAACACGGTCTCAATAACACCGTCGGCGGGAGCATACAGCTTGCCCACCGTGGGTTCGATGGCGATGCCGTCACCCATGGCACCGGAAGCAAAGGCTTCGTCAGCCACATCGGCCAGAGCTACCACAGCGCCGGTCATGTGTGCGCCCAGAACAGCGCTGCGCACTTCCTTAGCGGGGGCGGCTGCGACTTCCGCGGCAGGAGCAGTAGCAGCAGGAGCATCCAGATGATCGGATTCGGGAGATTCCATGAAATCCACCAGATTGGACTTGATGACGGCTACCTGGGGTCCGTAGATGACTTGAATGCCGTTGCCCTTATGGATAACACCGGAAGCACCGGAGGCCTTCAGCAGCTTGTCATCCACCTTAGCCTCATCTACCACGGTAATGCGCAGACGAGTGGCGCAGCAGTCCACATCGGAGATGTTCTGCTTGCCGCCAAGGCCCTGGAGGATCATAGCAGAAACGGGATCGGATACGCCGCCGGTAGCACCGTCGGGACCCACACCGGTTTTGGCCTTGTAATCGGAACGGGTAAACAGCTTGGGCTCCACATCATCGGATTCCCGGCCGGGAGTGGCCAGGTCCATTTTGGTGATCATAACCCGGAAGGTGAAGTAGTACAGGAAGAAGTAGACGATGCCGACAATGATGACCCAGATCCAGTTGGTACGTTCGTTGCCCTGCAGGACGCCGAACAGAGTCAAGTCAATGAGGCCGCCGGAGAAGGTCATGCCGACACCTACGTTGAAGACATGCATCAGCATATAGGAAAGACCGGCGTAGACGCAGTGGACCACATACATCAGGGGGGCCACGAAGAGGAAAGTAAACTCCAGAGGCTCGGTAATGCCGGTAAGCATGGAGGTCAGGGCAGCGGACAGCAGCAGACCGCCGACCACTTTCTTCTTTTCAGGACGGGCGGTATGGTACATAGCCAGAGCGGCACCCACCAGGCCGAAGATCATGAAGGGGAACTTGCCGGACATGAAGCGGGTAGCTTCCACAGAAAACACCTCGGTAGCCTTGGAAGCCAGTTCTGCAAAGAAGATGTTCTGCGCACCCTGTACCACAACGCCGTCGATCACAGCAGTGCCGCCCATGGCAGTTTGCCAGAAGGGCATATAGAACACGTGGTGCAGGCCGAAGGGGATCAAAGCACGCTCGGTGATACCGTAGATCCAGGTACCGATGTAGCCGGAGCCCAGAACCAGATTGCCCAGCAGTGCGATACCCTCCTGGACCGCAGGCCAGACATAGAACATCACAATGCCCACCACCAGGAATACGGCGGTGCAGACGATGGGAACGAACCGGGTGCCGCCGAAGAAGCTCAGAACAGTGGGCAGCTCGATCTTGTAGAACTTATTGTGCAGCGCGGCAACGCCCAGACCTACGATGATACCGCCGAAGACGCCCATCTGCAATGTGGTGATGCCCAGCATGGTGGTGGTGGAGTTGGCAGCCAAGGATTCCACGCCGCCGTTGGCGTTGATCATAGCGCTGATGGCAGTGTTCATGACCAGGTAGCCGATGGCACCGGACAGAGCGGCAACTTCCTTTTCTTTCTTCGCCATGCCAATGGCAACGCCCATGGCGAACAGCAGGGCCAGGTTGTTGAACACAGCACTGCCACACTGGTTCATAATATCCAGAATGGTGTACAGAATAGAGCCGGGATAGATGATTTCCGTCAGTCCGTAGGCCTCCAGCATGGTAGCGTTGGTGAAGGAACTGCCAACACCCAGCAGCAGGCCAGCTACAGGCAGCAGGGCAATGGGCAGCATGAAGGAACGGCCGACACGCTGCAGCACGCCAAAGATTTTGTCTTTCATAGTGATACCTCCGTAAATAATTAAAAAAACAAAACCCATACCAGGTGCGTAATATGCATCTTACGCACCTGATATGGGTTTAGCCCACAAAAGAACAGTGGTTACTATCCCATTCCCCACACTTGCCGGCGGGGTGGATATTCTATTGATCGTTGCCCAGGTTGATCCGCTTCAAATGGATTGTCAGGTAGGTCAGTTCCTCTTCGGAAAGCTCCTTCTGATAGGTGTTTCGGACATAGTCGCCGATACACTGGGCACATTTGTAATGCTGCTTGCAGTTTTTCATGATGAGCTGCCGGAACATCACATCATGCTCGCCCTGGTCGTCAACCATCATTTTCCCCTGGAACAGCCGCTGGGCAAAATAGCGAAGATGGACCACGAACCGGCTGAAATCCAGAGAGTCCCGGGCAAACCGCTTTTGATAGAAGTACTCCACCACAGAAATGGTCCCTTCAATCAGGTTCGTGATGTCGTACATTTCGCTCATGTTGGTATTCAGCTCGGCATTTACAATATGCAGAGCAATGAATGCCGCCTCATCCTCGTGAAGCACGACTCCAAGCTGATCCTGTACAGCCTTCAGGCAATGCTGGCCCAGATGGTACTCCGTGGGATAGTAACACATAATGGAACCCTTCAGGGGATTGCTGAACTCCACACCGTCGGCTTTGCGTTTGATGGCAAAGCTGATATGGTCTGCCAGGGTGATCAGCAGGGATTCGTTGAGCTTCTGAGGGATTTGGGTTTTGATGTATTCGATCAGGGTTTCTGTCAGAGTCAGATGCTCCATAGGGATCTTTTCCACCAGCTCCCGGAGCTTCCGCTGTTCTGCTTTTTCCTCCATGCGGTAGGTGCGCTCGATGCACTGGGGATCGACGAACTCACCCCGGTGCCGCCCGAAACCAATGCCACGGCCGGTGACGATCAACTCGTTACCCTTCTCGTCAATGACACACAGAATATTATTATTGATGAGCTTCTTGATCCGCACCCGCCGCGCCCCCTTTCAGACATAAAAAAATAACCAGCTCTATCCAATACCCCAACCCTGAGATACGAAATAGAGTTGGTCAAGCCCGCACTACCGGTAACATTCCAACATTTTCCGCAAGAAGTATAGCACAGAAAAGTGTCCGCTGTCAATTGCCAAAATCACAAATATGAACTATTTATGACTTTGCACAATGGAAACCTGACATTTTTGTTTATTCTGCCTGCGGTATAAGCATTCGGTTGCGAAGTGGCGGATACTTCTCCAAATCAAAGACCTGAATTGTTTTAGTAAAGGCTCCTGGCTGCCACATAGATGGTTAAAGATTTCACTGTGGTGACAGCACCCTTAGGTTCCAACGCGCGAGCGTGCAGCTTAGGAC
>JAFOBK010000171.1 GCA_017381835.1 Oscillospiraceae bacterium
ACCTTCAGCTGACCGGAAATATGGAACTGTACCAGTTCCTTAAAGAAGGTATCCTTCTTATCTGCCAGCAGATAGTCAAATCGGATGCCGCTGCGGACAAAGACTTTCTTCACACCGGGAATTTTCCGGAGCTTCCGCAGCAGGGCAATGTAGTCGGAGTGATCCGCTTTCATATTTTTGCAGGGCGTGGGATACAGGCACTGCCGCCCGCCGCAAGCGCCCTTGGTCAGCTGTTTTTCGCAGGCAGGATGGCGGAAATTGGCGGTGGGGCCGCCAACATCGTGGATATAACCCTTGAAATCCTTATCTTTGGCCATAACTTCGGCTTCTGCCAGGATGGATTCATGGCTGCTAACCTGGATGATTCGGCCCTGGTGGAAGGTTAGCGCGCAGAAAGAACATGCGCCAAAGCAGCCGCGGTTGCTGACCAGGCTGAATTTGACCTCTTCAATGGCAGGCACGCCGCCGGCTTTCTCATAGCTGGGGTGATATGTACGCATATAGGGCAGATCGTAGACGGCATCCATTTCCTCGGTGGTCAGAGGCTTCTGAGGCGGGTTCTGCACCACGAATTCCTTACCGTAAGGTTCTGCCAGCCGCTTGGCGGTAAAGGGGTCACAGTTGCCGTACTGCACCTTGAAGGACTCTGCGTACTTGCGCTTGTTGGCCTTCAGCTCCTCGTAGGTGGGCAGAACAATGGTGGGCAGGCTTTCATCCAGTTCCTCAGCACGGAACACAGTGCCATCGATGTAGGTAATATCCCGGACATTCATGCCGGCATTCAAAGCGTCTGCAATCTCCACAATGCTTTTTTCGCCCATGCCGTACATGAGAAGATCTGCCTGGGAGTCAAGCAAGATAGAACGCTTCAGACTTTCGCTCCAGTAATCATAGTGAGCCAGACGGCGCAGGCTGGCCTCAATGCCGCCAATGAGGATAGGGACATCCTTATAGGTCTGACGGATCAGATTGCAGTAAACGATGGTGGCATAGTCAGGACGCTTGCCCATCACACCGCCGGGGGTGAAGGCATCAGTCTTGCGCTTGTGCTTGGTGACGGCATAGTGGTTCACCATGGAGTCCATGTTGCCGCCGGACACCAAAAAGCCCAAACGGGGTTTTCCCAAAATATCAATGGACTTGGGATTGCGCCAATCGGGCTGAGAGATGATGCCTACGGTGTATCCGGCTTTTTCCAGCACACGGCTGATAATCGCGTGGCCGAAGGAAGGATGATCCACATAGGCATCGGCAATCACATATACAAAGTCGCACTGGCTTAAGCCCCGTGCTTCCATATCTTTTTTGGAGATCGGCAAAAAGCTCATATCAAACCTCCTAAGCATATTTTTGTTATTATAGCATTGATAGGCTAAAAAGAAAAGAGGAAAGAATCATATCCCGAAGTACTTGACACTCCATGTATAATGAAAAGAAAAAGGAGATTTCCTTATGGCAGTCAGACTCAATGAAGATGCAGAAGTGGTCAAAACCGTAAAAGAAGGCCTGAAGCGCACCGGTGGCTATTGCCCCTGCCGTCTGCAGCGTACCGAAGAGAATAAGTGCATTTGCAAGGAGTTCCGGGAGCAGATCGCAGACCCCAATTTCAAGGGTTACTGCCATTGTTTGCTCTATTACAAGGACTGAAAATAAATTTAAAAAATTTGAAAAAAAGTGTTGACAAATCAGTTGCCCCATGATACTATATTGGAGCGCTGAGGGAAACCAAGGCAAAACAAAATATGCGCGAGTGGTGGAATTGGTAGACTCGCTAGATTCAGGTTCTAGTGTTCACTGCGGACGTGCGGGTTCAAGTCCCGCCTCGCGCACCAAGAAAAGCATCGAAATCGAAAGATTTCGGTGCTTTTTTCTTTCTCTTGATAGTAACAAAATAAGAACCGCCTGATTTCTAATCGGAATCAGGCGGTTTCATTTATTTATGCTTCCTGAATAGGGGCTGCCAGTATGGCTTCCTTCCGGTCCAGCAGAGAGTCAGATGCAAGGGCTGCTTCCAGCGCATCCACACCCAAACGGTCAACAGCGGCGCCCAGACGCTCCTTGGCATAGCCGTTTTCCTTGTACCACAGCATGACCTTTTCAATCACAACGGGAACCTCTGCTTCTGTAAAGGTGCCTGCCAGCAGAGTACCCATTCTCTGCTTCTTGCCCCAGGTGCCGCCTACATAGATCCGGCACACAGATTCTGCTTCCTTGGGAACTGCGCCGAAGGGGCACTTGCCTACACAGACGCCGCACTTGGTGCATTTGCTTTCATCTACAACTGCCTTGCCGTCCACAACGCTGACCGCCTTGGACGGGCAGTTTGCAGCCACTGCGCACTTCTTGCAGCCACCGCAGATCTCAGGATCGAAGGAAAACTTTTTGCAGCCTTCCACGCCCACATCGTTGAGGCTGGGCTTCATGCAGCTGTTAGGGCAGCCGCCCACACCGATCTTAAACTTGTGGGGAAGCTTCACGTTGCCCATGCCCACATAGAATTTATCGTGAATGACCTGGGCCAAACCCTGGGTGTCAATGTTGCCGTAAATACAGGTAGTGCCTTTGCAGGCTGTAACGGGACGGATCTTTGC
>JAFOBK010000172.1 GCA_017381835.1 Oscillospiraceae bacterium
CCTGGAGTGTAAGGTGACCATTGACGGATACACGGATTTCATTTTCCTCAACCGAGACGGTGGAACCTTTTACCAGGGATCACTGAACAAGACCATCCGCAGAATCATCCGGGATTGTAACGATGAGGTGCTTCAGAAAGATGAAGAAAATCCTGTGCTGCTGCCGCACTTTAGCTGTCACTCTCTGCGGCATACATTCACGACGAGAATGTGCGAAGCGGGAGTGAACATCAAGGTCATGCAGGACACCTTGGGTCATGCGGATATCTCCACTACTCTGAACATTTATGCCGATGTGACCAGGGAACTGAAGAAGGAGGAATTCGCTGGTTTGGACTCCTACTTTCAGGATACCAGGATTAGCCAATCAGCATAAGAATTTAAGCCAGTTAAGCCACGGCGTACGCCAATCGAAACACGATGGGCGTATGGTTATGTAGAATTATGTGGCGTGAAGTTTGGAATACAGCTATAAAAATAGGGTTAAGCAGACTTATGTGGGGTTATGTGCTTGAAGGCATTGAAATCCCCACGATGAAGCCCCTGGCAGACAAGAACGCTGCCGAAGCAACCGAAGAATAATGAATGATCCCCGGCTCATTTTGAGCCGGGGATTTGTAATGTCCGAAAGAAAAATTGAAATAAAGGCATAAAAAGTGGAATAACGCATAAAAGAAACTAATAATTGACAAATAATTACACTAAATGTAGTTGCAAACGATTGAGAAATGTGCTAAGTTAATTTAGTAACAGTAGTATTACGCTGAGTTGTCGGCTATGTTTATTGTGTGCCCGTAAAATATGTTACTGAGTGGGTGCATATTCTATCGATTCTTAACCTACTGAATGTTAAAGAATGCTATGTATATAGGAGGAATGGGATAGTTATGAAAACAATGAAGAGAATACTGGCTGCATTGCTGGTGGTCTGCGTGATGATGAGCTTTGTGAGCTTCGGCGTCTGTGCAGAGGGAGAAGACAAGACAAGTGACGTCCAGATTGTGCACAATGGTGAGAAGCAGTACTATCTGGCATCCGGTGAGCCCGCCGATACCAATCATTATGATGTGTGGACCAGCAAGACTATTGCAGGCACCGAAAAAGAGGATGAATTTGAGGTGACCTTGCAGGTCGGTACTACTATGAAGGCCATTCCCAACGATGTGGCAGTGGTTCTGGTTATGGACGTATCCGGCAGTATGATGAACGATGAGACCGGTGAACGCTGGTATGACGACAATATGCCCGAAGGCCGTAAGCGCCGTATTGAGTACACCCGTGAGGCTGCTATGGCCTTTGCTAAGGCATATGTGGAAAATGCCGGCGGTGCAGAGCGTATGCTGAGCGTTGTTCAGTTTGGTAACCAGGCACAGACTGTTCTCCCCTGGACAGATGTCAATAACGGAGGCAAGCTGGATAATGCTGCCAAGACTGCTATTGAGAATGTTCGGGTCAATTTCTCCGTGAAAGAGAATGTAAGTTATTGGGACGAGTCCATCGCTATGAGCAAGTGGGGTAAGGTAGACTACTGGGACGGTTCCGAAGTAACGGCAGAGATGAAGGATGAGACCAAGGACTATTTCACTTCCAAGTGCCAGGCTGCTGAGTTGAATGACTATTTCCAGTCCTATCTCAAGACCGAAACTGTACAGCAGGAAATCGAGGGTGCAATGGTAGACGTTGAGGTTACCAGCTGCACCTATCCGGAATGTCTGCTGACCACTGAGCATAAGCACTGCAGCTATGGTGGCTGTACCCAGCCTGAGGACCACAAGCACTGCGCAGTTGCTGAATGCGCGGTTGCAGAGGCCCATATCCATTGTTCCGTATGTGCTCTGACAGAGGAGCATACACATTGCGAATATGAAAATTGCGAAGTCGCTGAGGCGCATACCCACTGTGGCCGAGAGAACTGCGCGATTATTGAGGCGCATAAGCACTGCGTGCGCTGCGGTGAAACTTCTGAACATACGCATATCGTGGGTTGTACCCTGGGTGGTTGCACTGCACCTTATAACGGTCCTCACACCCATTGCTGTACCCACAGCAGAGACTGCATTCTGCCATATACTATGAAGTATCGCTGGTCTGTGGACTACAACTATCGCTGCAAGAATCCTGATTCCACTCACACCCATGATTTCTGGGACTCCGATACGGCATATCCTTGCTTCAGCAGATACTTCGGTTCTGTTTGGGCGATCGGCACCAATATGGAGGCAGGCCTGCTGCTTGCCCGCAACCTGGTAACCACCGGCCAGAAGGATGGCGGCGCTATTGATGATATCAACAATGTGTATGTAATCCTGCTCAGTGATGGTAAGCCCACCTGGAGAACGGATGAAACTTCCACCACAGAGACAAAGGCGGTTGGACAGGCCAATAATACCGGTACCTGGGATGCGCTGAAGGATATTGTTAAGGATGGCAGCGAAAACGATATTGCCATTGCTGAGGATATCAAGTCCGTAGCAGAACTGTATGCAATTCTGTACGGCAGTGAACTGGAAAGCAAATTCAGTGTGGGTACGGGTCATCCTCTGACCGGCGTGAGCTGTGCTGATTGGATCACCAAGTCCGGCGATTATTATGTTGGTGCGGATGCTGTGTTCAACAGCCCCAACTCTGATGGTATTCAAGCGGCTTTCCTGCAGATCAATGACCGCGTTGATATTCTGGCCAAGGCATGGACGGTCAGTGATGCACTGAGTGATGATGTGACCTTTGTTGAGTTCAGCGAAAACGGTCAGTATGCGGGTTATGCACCTGCCGATGGCAGCAAGACTGCGGCAGTGTCCTGGAGTCTTGGCGGTATGGAGCCTGAAAGCGGTTCCGGTAAAGTAGACGATCCCTACATCTATACACTGAAGTACACTATCAAGCTCAACAGTGGCAAGGACAATGTCAAGGAAGCTTCTTTGCTGACGGTTGCCGATGAAAACTCCGATGTGCCTCCGGTTGGTGTTTGGACCGGTGAAGAAACCCAGTTGCAGTATTTTATGATCGAAAAGGATGCTTTGGACAAAATGACTCCCGAAGAGATCAAGGCTGAAATCCGTACCGCCAAGTTTACGGATGTCAAGGTCAGGGGACTCTACGGCAACTTGTCCTTTGTCAAGAAAAACGGTGAGACCGGTGAAGTGATTCCGGGTGTAGGCTTTACCCTTTACGACAGCAACAACCAGGCCTATGGCAGTGAGATACTCTCTGATAACGAAGGCAAAATCGTATTTAGCAATGTTCCTTGTGGTGAATACACGCTGCGGGAGACATCTGTTCCCGAAGGTATGCAGGAGATGAAAGCCCTGGATCTGCAGGAAGCTTGGGGTGTAATGAGAGTGAGCGATGGTAGCACAGTATCTGCAGAGATTCTGAACTGGCCTGTTGGTATGGAGGGTCCCACCGATCCCAGTGATCCCACCGATCCCAGCGATCCCACCGATCCCAGCGATCCCACCGATCCCAGCGATCCCACCGATCCCAGTGATCCCACCGATCCCAGTGATCCTACCGATCCCAGTGATCCCACTGATCCCAGCGAGCCCATTAAACCCACAAAACCCAATAACCCCGACAAGGGAGAAGCTCCCAAGACCGGTGACTTGAATGCGAATGCATTGCCTCTGTGGATTGTATTGAGCACGCTATCCTGCGCGGGCCTTGCCGGTGTGTTTATCCTGGGTCGCAAAAAGAGCGAGGTTGTGGAATAAGCAAATCAAAGCATTTCCGCATTATTAAGCTTGCTGTAAGCGATTTACATAAGGGCGTACCGCTTGTGCGGTGCGCCCTTTTGATGTACTCTTTTTTCTTGTATCCGCACATTAGCTTTTAGGCTAGCGTTCAAGTATAATTTGCTTGAGCGCTGGCCTATTCCGCCAAAGAAAGGAGTATGAATTATGGCAGGAAAGGCACAGACGAAAAGAAAAGACAAGGATAGAATTGTTCTCAGGAAAGGTGAGAGCCAGCGTAAGAATGGCACCTATCACTTCTCCTGGACAGACAAGGCAGGCAAGCGCCACTTCATATACGCACCGACCCTGGAAGAACTGCGGGAGAAAGAAGCGGCAATCGAAAAGGATAAGCTGGACGGCATCAAGGCAGAAGCCAGGTATGTCACTGTCAATGAGATGTTTGACCTATGGTGTCAGCTGAAGCGTGGCCTGAAAAACAACACCTTCGAAAACTATAAGTATATGTATAATACCTTTGTCAGACCGAACTTCGGCAAGCAGCGGATCGCCGCACTGAAGAAATCGGATGTGAAGCGATTCTACAATTACCTGGCAGATGAAAGGGGATTGCAGGCTTCTACTATTGACAGTGTCCACACGGTTCTGCATCAG
>JAFOBK010000173.1 GCA_017381835.1 Oscillospiraceae bacterium
AGATTCTCCACGGGAACATTGGGAAGGATCCGCTCATGGCTGGGGGAAATTACAATATTAGGACCAAGGATAGAACGCACCCGGTCCACTTCCCTGCTGATCTCATCCGGTGTGGCATTAACAAAGAAGGACTGAGCGTCAATACCGCCGACAAAAGCAATATCATTCTTATACTGAGCAAGGTCCTTGGCACTCATGCCCACCGCAGCTGCCTGAATAGGATGGATGGCATCCACGCCGGCTTCGATCAGATCCGGAATGATCCGGTAAATGGAGCCGCAGGAATGAAGCAGAATCTTCTTGTTGTACTTCTTACCCACTTCAATAATACGCTTAAAGCCGGGCAGCACAAACTTGCGGAACATCTCAGGAGAAATGAACAGATCCAGCTGAGTGCCGAAGTCATTGCCGAAGAACAGGACATCCGCCCGGTCACCAAGCCCCTGGAAGAACTTTTCGTTGGAAGCAACGTACCAGTCCACAACCCGCTCTGTCACTGCCTCAACGATCTTGGGTTCCTCATACATCTTGATAAAGTAATTCTCCATACCGAAGAAGTCGGCAACCTGATGAAAGAAGCAGCTCCACATACCGGTAAATACCATTTTATCCTGAAATTTATCGATATCAGCATACACTTCCGTAAAATCGCAGTACTTCACATCGGGCCAGGGATAGGCATCAACCTTGGCAACTGTTTCAGTGTCAGCAAAGCAACCCTCAGCAGAAAGAGTCTTTCTGGGCGGCAGGCCGTAATCCGTATCGATTGCTGCCAAGCCTTCGGGATGCTTGTAACCCCGGTCGGCAGAGATCCAACGGCAGTCATCATCAAAGAACCGGAAAAGTGCCTCGTGGGTCCGTTCAATGCCCCATTTGTCAGCAGCCGCGACCACGATCTCCCGGTCAGGATTGCCGGTCCACATGACGCCGTCGCCATTACTTTTATGATTAAATACATCCAGAACCTTTTGTCTCGAAGTTTTCATTTATTTTCCTCCAGAACAGGATTTCCCTCATTATATCTTCTATACATAGCGCTGTCAACATTCAAAAACCAGCAATAAAATCTTAATTTTCTCAAAAATAAAGCTTGACAAAAAGCATAATACCCGCTATAATACAGAGGTTGCCAGAGACAGCAGGTGGTCACAAGCCATAAATCCTGCCGAGGTGCGTCAAATATGATTTATTTGCGTGTCTTTCTGTCTATTGGCAGGAGGACTTTTTTATTTTTCGGAGGTGAAATTTATGCCTAACGCAAAGGTTCTTGAGAGCAAGAAGGTGGTCGTTGAAGCCCTGACCGGCAAGATCAAGGAAGCTACTTCCGTTGTCTTCGTCGACTACAAGGGTATCACCGTTGCTCAGGATACCGCCCTGCGTCAGCAGTTCCGGGAGGCCGGCGTTGAGTACTCCGTTGTTAAGAACACCCTGACTCGTTTTGCCACTAAGAATGTGGGCTACGATTTTGATGAGGTTCTCAACGGTACTACCGCTATGGCCAGCACTACCGGTGATCCCATTGCCCCTGCTCGTATCGTATGCGAGTTTGCCAAGAAGAACAAGCTGCCCCTGGCTATCAAGGGTGGCGTCGTGGAAGGCAGCGTTCTGTCCGCAGAGCAGCTGAGCTCCTTCGGCGAACTGCCCAGCAAGAATGCACTGGTTGCTTCTGTTCTGGGTACTTTCCTGGCTCCTATCTCCAGCCTGGCCTTCGTCCTGGATCAGATCCGGATGCAGAAGGACGGCTCCGCTCCTGCTGCAGAAGCAGAAGCTTAATCGCGTAAACCCAACAAATTAACTAACTCACAACATATTTTAGGAGGATTTTATCATGGCATCTGAAAAGATCACTGCTCTGGTTGAGCAGGTTAAGGAACTGACCGTCCTGGAGCTGTCCGAACTGGTCCACACTCTGGAAGAAGTTTTCGGCGTTTCCGCCGCTGCTGCTGCTGTCGCCGGCCCCGCTGTCGCTGCTGCTGAGGAAGTTGAAGAGAAGACCGAGTTCGACGTCATCCTGAAGAACGCTGGCGCTTCCAAGCTGGGCGTTATCAAGGTTGTCCGTGCCGCTACCGGCCTGGGCCTGAAGGACGCTAAGGAGCTGGTTGACAACTGCCCCAAGACCCTGAAGGAAGCTATCTCCAAGGAAGACGCAGAGAAGCTGGTCGCCGAGCTGAAGGAAGCTGGCGCAGAGGCAGAGATCAAGTAATTTATCTCTCAAGCGTAAGTTTAGCCGTCGCCAGAAATGGCGACGGCTTTTCTCATCTTATGAAAATTGACAGTTCAGAGTTCACAACGAACAGCTTCGGAAATCCCTTTATTGTCAATTGTCAATTGTGAACTGTCAATTGGAAAGGAGTTCCCTATGGATCTTGAAACCACCCTCTCCACCATCGCTGCCACCATCCCTCAGGAGATCGAGCAGGTAATTACCCAGGCCTCCGGCTATATCCCCGATCAGCTCCGGGATGTGATCCGGCACACTGCCTCCTATCTACCCACGGAAATCTCCTTCATGACGGTGGCCCAGTTTCTTTTATACTTTGCGGCAGCTTCTCTGGTCTTAGGCGGCATCAGCCGTCTGGTGCTGGGTAAGCGCTCCAGCCTGAGCCTTTCCGTGTCTTCGGTGATGGCGACCCTGTTTATCTATACGGTGACTGTGGTGATCTACACCTTCAAGCCCTGGAATCTGGACATTCTCCTGTCTCCCCTGCCCTTTGTCACCTTTTCCGATCACTACCTGATCATCCATCCCATTACGGATCTGACATTTCCCGCTTTGTGCAGTGATCTGCTGTCGCTGCTGATCCTGACCTTTCTGATCAACCTGGTGGATGCCCTGATCCCGGCCGGAGAGGGTATTGTCAATTGGCTTCTGCTGCGGCTTATGACCGTTCTTGGCTGCTTTGCTCTGCATCTGCTGGTAAGCTGGGCCTTCCGCACCTATCTGCCGGAAGCATTGGTAACCTACGCACCCAGTATTTTGCTGGCTGTGCTGCTGGTTCTGCTGGGTTCCGGTGTGATTTCTCTGGTGCTGGGCCTGCTGATTGCCATTACCAGCCCCTTCCTGGGTGCCATGTACAGCTTCTTCTTTTCCAACATCGTTGGCAAACAGATCAGCAAGTCCATCTTTACCTGCGGTGTCCTCTGCGGTATTTTCTATC
>JAFOBK010000174.1 GCA_017381835.1 Oscillospiraceae bacterium
GTCCATGAGCCATAGGAACTCATATTGTTCCACCTGAATGGCGTTGAACCAACCGGGGACAAACTCATAGAAATAACCAGATTCATTTTTACAGAGCATATCCTTCTGATTTATTTTGAAGGAAAAATCAATCACATCGCCACCAATATATGCCTTCTTAAAGTCAAGCCGTAGGGAGACATAGTCCTCATCAGTGTATTTGCTGTAGGTGCTGATATTTGAGGTGATCGAGTCAGGATAAACGGAGAAATTCTCGTTTGCCATACCGATCTCTACCCAAGTCAGCTCTTCAGAGGTATCCAACGCTTCCCAAACAAGATGGTATTCGATATCCAAGCTACCATCGTCCAGGGGGTGCACTGTAACATTGTATTGGTGGATCACATCCTGGGGCTTGGGCTGATAGCAAATGCCCAAGATAATCAGACCAATTTGAACAGCAATGATGATCGCAAGAAGAACTGTATTTCCGGTAGGAAATGTGCGATTACTGCGAATCTCCTCCTCCGTATATATCGCTTTTGAGCTTACACGGCCCTTTTTCATGCCCGCTCACCGCCTTTCGGTGCCCGGAAGGGACAGCTAAGTGCCTGCTCTTCGGACATATTCCGAAGCTGGTTACACATCGGATGGCTCCAAATCCGTTTAAAAGAATCCGTGAGGATATTTCCAAGGGACGCATCCTCTCCCAGCCAGCTCTGGCAAGGAACAACTGTTCCATCCGGCGCAACGGCCATATTGCTAAGGCACGCACCGCACATAGGCACATTCATTCCCAATTTCTCAAGCTTTTCTGCTTCGATCAAGCCGGGAGAAGTGAAATCTATCTCCATCTCGTGGGCGTTGCAGAATTCTTTTGCTGTCTTAACGATCTCAAACAGTTCATCGCCGGTGAGATCATATTCCTTATGGTTGATCCCAGCCATTCCGGTGCAGATCAATCCACTGACGGTCACAAAGCGAACACCCAGGGAATGGATGAATTTCAGCGTGTTTTCGTAATCTGCGTTCTTTTTACACAGAGGCGTGTTAATGCTGATATCCAACCCGGCGGCCACCGCGTTGCGGATACCCTGAACGGTATCCGCATGGTGATTGCTGCCAACCAAAGTGTTGTGGACGTCTTCGTCATGGGAGTAAAGAGTAACCTGCACACTGTCCAGACCTGCTGCCTTCAGCTGCTGAACCAGTTCCAGCGTGAGATTGACACCGTTGGTGTTCAGCCTGGTCACCATACGCTTGGCGTAGCCAACCAGCTCCGCAATGTCTGCCCGCTGGGTAGGTTCGCCGCCGGTAAAGGTCACCATAGGGACTCTGGCAGCATCCAGGCGGTCGATGGCCTGCTTCCACTGCTCCGTGGACATTTCTTTGGTTTTCCCCATCTCCTGGCCGGCTGCATAGCAAAAGACGCATTTCTGATTGCACTGCCACTTACCGCACTCATCGGTCATAGCACTTACCATCAGATCCATGCGGTGCGGCGCAGTCATATTGTCCCGATAGGCGCGGATAGAAAGCTTTTCGATCTGTGCTTCCGGATCATTTCCCCTTGCAACAGCAAAGAGAACATCCAGCAGATCCTCCAAGTCCTCTTCAATGTCCTTTTTGGGGACAGTGGGGTACACTTTTCGGACATTACGAACCGTATTCTCCACGATCATCTCTTCATCCGCTTCTGTGATCGGCCTACCGTCAAACTGATTGACTTCTCTCATGAAGTTTGACAGGATCAGCGCCCAGGAATAACCAAGGGGCAACAAATAATAGCCGTTCAGGATCACGATATACGCACTGGAACGGAATAAGCGGAACTTAGGCGGGATCAAGTGGATCCGCACCACGCCGGGTCCTTCCGGATTGAATGTGCAATGGCTAACACCGCTCTTATACTCCCGGTATTGAGCAATTCTATTTTGTATTCCCAATGTATGCTACCTCTCAATTCTGTTAGGCTTGTGGAGCTGTAACAGAATCCACAAAACATTCCGTACCGGAGATCTCCCGGTAGAAAGCTGCGGTTGCTGCCTGCTTATAGGGTCTGATCCAGAGGCTGCCAATGCCAAAGGTCAGCAGTGCGCTGAGGATATCCCAGCCGATGAAGCTGATCTGTACGCAGAACAGACGCCAACGGTTGCCGGACATCATCTGCTTAGAGCGTTCGATGGCTTCGCTGGCAGTCAGTTCCGGATTTTCTGCCAGTATGTAGCTTGTCATGGCGTAGCTATAGCCTGCAATAATGCCAGGAATGATGAACAGCAGTGACCACAGCAGAACATACACACTCTGCAACAATCTGGCGCAGGCAGCCGTCTTCCAAAACTGGAAATAGCCAAACATGGTGCCGATCTCCGCTTCCTTCTGCCGATCTACCAGATCCAAATTGAACTTCATATAGCCCACTTCTACGATACTGCCAAGAATGAACAAAGCAATACCAAAGACGATGGCGAAGATGGCAACATAGGTAGCGATGCCTGCAATGACAGGCCAGAATTCAAAGCCGGCATTAGAGGAAACCACATCCTGTCCAAAAATCTGCAGGCTTGCGTTAAAATTGCCGTCGTTTAATTCCACATTGAGTTCCGGTCCGCTGGAGCCGATGGCACCTAATAACGATGCGATCAGGCCGGCAACGACCGCGATGCCCCATTTTCCCTTCAGGGCATTCCGGGCAATGCTTCTAAAATCAGCTGCGTATTTCATAATTTCACTCCCATCTTCTCCCGGAGATCTCCGAGGCTCGTTTCATTACGCTCTCCAGACCGCTTTGATAATAGCACCAATCTTGGGAGCTGTGCCATACAGCAGGACTCCGGTGCGGTAGATCTTAGCCGCAAGGAAAC
>JAFOBK010000175.1 GCA_017381835.1 Oscillospiraceae bacterium
AAAAGATGAAGCATGAGTGGTCTTTGTACTTAAGCGACAAGGGCCGCCGAACCTACAACTCGCTCTGCCGCAGATGTGTCCACCCCTGCAAGCAGAGCTTCCGGGTACTGGTGGTGGAATGCCCCCGGTACTACTCCAAGCGCGCCGTGGCGAAATATGATTATACCTAAGCGCGAGCGAATCCTGCTTCCTCCGGAGCGGAAGCGGGACAAGCAATTGAAGATCTGGGTCTCCCAGGAGGAGCTGGACATGATCCATGAGAAGATGGCCGATTTTGGAACACGCCACATGGGCGCCTTTATCCGGAAGCTGGTCATCGACGGATATGTCATCAAACTGGAGATCCCGGAACTGAAGGAGATCCTCCATCAATTGGGCCCCATCGGAAACAATGTCAATCAGATGGCCCGGAAGCTGAATGCCGGTGGCAGCATCTATCGTGAGGACATCGCGGAAGTCAATGCCAAGCTGGATGCGATTTACACGCAGCTGGAGAAGATCCTCAAAAGACTGTCAAAAATCAAATAAGGAGGTGACATCGGTTTGATCAACTACGCGAACATCAAGCAGTCCGTCACCACCCGGCAGGCAGCTGAAAGCTATGGGATCCATGTGGATTCCCACGGTATGGCTGTCTGCCCGTTCCACGATGATCGCCGCCCCAGTATGAAGGTGGATGAAACTTTCTACTGCTTCGGCTGCGGTGCCACCGGAGATGTGATCGCCTTCACTTCCCGACTCTTTGGAATTGCTCCCGCATCCGCCGCCCGAAAGCTGGCTATGGACTTCGGAATCTCTCTGGATGAGGAATCCGAATACCCCGTACTTCCCAAATCCCGGGCACAGCTGGAATTCGAAACCTGGGTGCACGAGGCCCTGGTAATCCTCCGGCGCTACAATCAGCTTCTCTATGAATGGAAGTTCCTCGCTCCCGCAGACCCGGGAGAGGACTTCCATTATTTGTTTGTGGAGACTCTGCAGTATTCCGCCCGGGTGAAGTACCTGCTCTGCACACTGGCTTTCGGCACCGAGGAGGAAAAGCGTGAGATCTATCTGACCTGCAGAGAGGAGGTGAAACAAATTTATGAGCGAATCCAAATCTTTGACGCTTCCTCAAGTGAAACGGATGCTGAAGCGGAATAAGAAGAAGGAAATCTGCCAGACCATCGACAACTGTCTGGTGGTCCTGCGGCATGACCCCGTTCTGCAGGATGCCATCCGGCAGAATATTCTGACTGACCGCCAGGACATCGTGAAGGATGTGGGATGGTTACGTTCCAGCACTACCATCACCGATACGGACTACCAGTACATCATGCACTACCTGGAGCACAATTACGGACTGTCTGTGGAGAAGAAGATCCAGGCTGCGGTCAAGATTATCGCCAACGAAAACCAGTTCCATCCCATCCGGGATTATCTGTCCGCTTTACGGTGGGATGGAGAGGAAAGGCTGCCCTATGCTCTGAGCAAATACCTGGGAGCCGAGCCTTGCGCCTACACCACGGAAGTTCTGAAAGTGTTCATGTTGGGTGCCGTTTCCCGGGTATTTCAGCCGGGCATCAAGTTCGATTACATGTTGTGTCTGGCCGGTGGTCAGGGCGCAGGCAAGTCCACTTTCTTCCGTTTCCTGGCGCTGAAGGACGAGTGGTTCACCGATGATCTGAAGCACATCGACAAGGATGACGTCTATCTGCAAATGCAGGGCCATTGGATCATTGAAATGTCCGAAATGCTGGCAACCGCCAATGCCAAGAGCATCGAGGAAATCAAGTCCTTCATCAGCCGTCTGAAAGAAACCTACCGGACCCCGTACGACAAGTTCCCCAAGGACCGGCAACGGCAGTGCGTCTTCGGAGGCACTACCAACACCCTGTCCTTCCTGCCTCTGGACAGAACCGGAAACCGACGATTCCTTCCTGTTCCCCTGCACCGGGAAAAGGCAGAGATCCACCTGCTTGCCGTTGAACCCGCTTCCCGGGCATACATCGAACAACTCTGGGCAGAGGTCATGGAGATCTACCGCAGCGGAAACTTCTCTCTGGACCTGTCTCCGGAAATGGAGGCAGAAGCAGAACGTCTGCGTCGGGAATTCATGCCCGAGGATCCCAAGGCCGGTATGATCCAGGCCTTCCTGGACAGCTACACCGGAAAGCACGTATGCACCCAGCTGCTGTATAAGGATGCTCTGAAGAATGAATTCCAAAAACCCAAGGACTGGGAGTTGAAGGAAATCGGCGACATCATGAACAATTCCATTGTGGGTTGGGAGAAATGCAGCAATCAGCGGTATCCGGAATTCGGCTCTCAGCGCTCCTGGCGCAGGATCCGGAAAAAGGAGCCCGTGGTGGAGCAGCTGGAAATCACGGAAGATTTCCCGGTTATCGAAGATACAGATCTTCCCGCAGACTGGGAATAACCGTTAACCGATGTTTACGGAGAAATCCTACGTTTCCCGAATCTATTCCCTTTCTGTCCAGGAAATACGGCAGTATTTCAACACTTAGTTTTCTATTTTCTGACTTGTTAACAGGGATTCTAAGAAAGAACACTCTGACCTGTTATCCGAAACAGGTCTTTCGGGCCTCGTTCACACATTTCTGTTAACACATCAAAGGAGGTTTCTTATGAACACATCACCGCCCAAGGCGGAATACTTACCCATCGACAAGCTGAGGCCCTTTGATGGTCATCCCTTCCAGGTGAAGGACGATGCCGAAATGGATCAGCTTGTTTTCAGTGTCCTGACGCAAGGTTTGCTGACACCC
>JAFOBK010000176.1 GCA_017381835.1 Oscillospiraceae bacterium
CTGGCCTCCTGGATGGTCTCGGTGATGTACTCGATCATTTCTTCTCTGCTTGGCATAAGGAACATCCTTTCTTTTGATTTCTCATATTGAAATTTACTGCTCCATATCTTATAATGATATTGGAGATTCCCCGGCGGTTTCGGTCGCCAAACTCTACCGCCGGGGCTTCGCTTGGGGCTGATTTGAATGTAATGCCAACCCCGGCAAAATGCAATCGCGAGAAAGTAGAATTCCCCACACGAAAAAGCATGTGCGAATTCTCACAAAACCAGAAAGAGAGGTATTGCCTTGAAAGATGCCGCAGATTTTTTACCCTGCGAAAGTGAAAACACCTCCCCACTTTTGCCGAATCCCACCCCACTTTATGCCAAATGCCTCGCATGTCCGGATTTTGTGACAGGTTGTCGGGGTGTTGATCTCACTTCTCTGCGTGACGCAGCAGAAAAAAGAGCCTATCACAAGGCCATCAAAAAAGAATTCGGTTTCGTTCTTAGGGACATTTATCCTCTTGTCAAGAACGTTATCGGAAAAACCACCACAGATGAATATTTCGGTTCCAGCACCGGTGATTTCAAGTGGACAACGGTAACCACGATTCACAATGCGCTGCTCTATCTGGTGGCGCAGAAAAAGGGCCTCCCTCTCTGTGAGCATAGCTGCTCCTCCTATTCCTCCGAAGTCCGTCAGCAGCTTGCCGCTGCTGATCTCAAGGTAGCCGCAGCAGAACTCAGAGCCGCCCAGGCAGACGCGGATCTGGATATTGCCAGACAACAGCTTGCCGATTCCAAGAGCCAACACGCTGCACAGATTGCCCAGATGGAAGCAGCCCATCAGAAGGATAAGGACTGGTATAGGAACGATATCAGTCTCTGGCGCAGATTCGCATTCATCCTCCTGGGCATCGGTGCGATCCTGCTGGCAGCCCTGGTGTTCTACGTTGGCTGGGATGTGGCCCATCCGGCAAATGGGCTGATTAAATACTAAAAAAGGAGTACCGAAATGAAAAAAGGAATTGTACGGATGATCATTGGGGCAATTATGATAGGATTTCAGATTTTGAGCATGCTCGGTTCTATGAAAGCCGGAATTTCCCTACCGTCATTATCTGCCATTTATAATTCTTATTGGTATGTATCTTACGAATTGGCACTTTATGATCTTGTATATTTTATGTCCTATTACTCAATAGGAATTTTAGGAGTAATCCTGTTTATGTCTGGTATTTACGCATATAACAAATAAAAAACCGCCCCGGTGTTGCGAGCACCGGAGCGGTCATGTAGATCTTCTCCCAGACCAATGAGGAATTACTACGCCCATATCGTAGCATATTCCTCCACAATAATCAAGGAGGTATTTTATGCCACGGAAAAAGAAAGAGGAAGTGCGGCTCCCAAAGATCGAGCAGCTGCCATCCGGTGCCTTCCATACCCGTGTAATGATCGGCGACCGCCGGATCTCCATCACCAAGGACACCCGGGACGAATGTGTAGCGGAGTATCTGGCCCTGAAGCACGGAGTCCTGGAAGTCAAAGCACAGGAGAAGAAGGGCATCAAAACCCTGGAGCAGGCCGTCACGGAATACATCGACAGCCGCCGGGGCTACCGGTCCCCATCCACCATCTATTACTATGAGCGGTACAAGAAGAACACCTTCCAGTCCATGATGAAGCAGAACGTCCATGCCGTCACCGATGAGCAGTGGCAGTCCGCCATCCGGCAGGAGAAAACCAAAGGCCGCTCCCCCAAATATATCGAGAATGCCTGGTCCCTCATGGCCTCCGCAATCGAAGCCGCCACAGGCCGCAGGCCGAAGGTGCTGCTGTACCCGGAGGAGAAAAACGAACGGGCCTATCTGGAGCCGGACGAGATCGACATCTTCGTGGCAGCCATCAAAGGTCAGCCCGTGGAGATCCCGGCCCTCCTGTGCCTGTCCAGCCTCCGCAGATCCGAAATGCTGGCCCTCAAATGGGACAAGGTTGATTTCAAGAAAAAGGTCATCTACATCCAGGGCGCACGGGTCCGGGGCGAAGACGGCCTCGCCGACAAGAAGCAGAACAAGAACGACTCCTCCCGCAGAGCGATACCCATTATCCCTCCGCTCCTGGAAGCCCTCCAGAAGGCCGAAAGAAAGTCAGAGTATGTTGTCACCATGACCGGAGATTTAACCCTGACCAGAGTCAAGCAGGTCTGTGAGGCCAACAATATCACCGTGGTAGACCTCCACGGTCTCCGTCACAGCTTCGCCTCTCTGGCCTACCACCTTCAGATTCCGGAAATGATTGCCGCAGAAATTGGCGGATGGAATGATTTATCCACCATGCACAAGATCTATACCCACCTTGCCCAGAAGGATATCGAGAAGCGTTCCAGAGACTTCAGCGATTACTTCGACCCCGAAAAAAGAAAAAAGGCAACGAAGTAGCTGTTGCCACCGTTGCCATTCCGTTGCCATTTTGTACCCAATAAGCGTTTAAAATGGCAATATTTAATATGTCTTCTCAAATCTGTATTTACAGATAATGTTCAGAATACAGATACAAATACCTAAAAACCCCGCAAAAAAGC
>JAFOBK010000177.1 GCA_017381835.1 Oscillospiraceae bacterium
ATCATTTTCGTGAGGTCACGAAAATGATCCTGTGCTGTTTTTACTTCCAAGGCTATGGTTTCGTTTTGCTGCATAGTTTCACTTGAATTTGAAACCTTATGAAACCATGTGAAACCGTATCACAATTATCAACTGTTGCCATCAATGGCTGGGATCTGCAAAAGGCGCTGCGTCTGCTTCATAGTTCCAACCCCACGCTGTTCGAGTGGAACAATTCTCCTATTGTCTATAAGACTACCCCAGAGTGGGCAGAGATCTCTTCAATCATTGGTCACTTCTTCCAGAAGAAGGCTGGCCTGTACCACTACCTCAGTACCGCCAAGAAAAACTACAGAGAGTACCTCAAAGGCGACATGGTGAAGCTGAAGAAGTATTTCTATGTGCTGCGGCCAATTCTTGCTTGCCGTTGGATTCTGGAGAAGCAAACTCCTCCGCCTATGCTGTTCTCCACACTGGCGGACGCTTGCCTTGACGAGGCGCTGGTGCCCGCTGTGACCGATTTGCTACGGCTGAAGATGGAAACCCCAGAGATTGGCCTTGGCCCTCGTATCGACATTATCAACGACTATCTGGACGCCTCTATCGAGGAGGTCGACAGCTGATCCAGGCAATTCCCGGCGATGAGAAAGTCACATGGGATGAGCTGAACAGACTGTTCTTAAAAACTGTACGACTTACAGATTAGGATGGAGATGTACAATGATTGAAACTACAAGACTGTTCCTGCGCCCCTTCCATGAGGACGACGCAGCGGATGTATTTGAATATTTGGAAAAGCCCACGGTGAACTGCTTTGCCTGCATGAAGCTGAACTCTCTGGAGGATGCGAAGGCAGCAGTCAAAGAAAAGATCGCACACAGTGAGTATTGTCTTGCCATTGTTCTGAAAGACACCAACAAGGTCATCGGTGAGATCGAGGCCCATCCAGAAAGTTCTCAGCCTGATATGGCAGAAAACTTTGTGACGGACACTTTCAGTCCCTGCTGGATGCTGAATCCCTGCTACCAAGGCAAAGGCTATGCCTTCGAAGCAGCTTACGCATTTTTCAATTATCTGTTCAATCAAAAAGGCGCCCGGCGGATCTATGCCTATACGGAAGACAATAATCTGCCCAGCCAGAATCTCTGCAAAAAGCTAGGTATGCGTCAGGAGGGGTTGTTCATGGAGTTCGTGTCCTTCATCAATGATGCCGATGGTAATCCTATCTACGAGAACACCATGCAGTGGGCCATTTTGAAAAAGGAATGGAATCCCTAAAAATTTCAACCCCAAGGAGCATTCCAGTTCCTTGGGGTACATTTATAGGGGTGGGGGGCACAAAAAATAGTGCCGGGGTACAAAATTAGACCTTAGGGTACAAAATCTAGAGCGGGGGTACAATCGTCCGGCGGTCACCGCAGATTGTATCAATAATTAAAGCCTTTTCCATAAAAACCGCTGTTTTCGATTGAAAACAGCGGTTTTTTCTAACTATTATTGCATTTTCTGTCGAACCATCGGCATCAAGTGCCTGATTCATGCCTTAGATCCCGGAATCCGCTTTTCTTTGTTTACTGCAGCCCATTTTTTGAGTTTTTTACTCATTTTGCTTCGGCAGATTATATCACATAGCCTATCTTATTTACGCCAATCACTCCACGGCGCAAAACGGTAATGTCGATTGTTTCATACGGAGCTCGTTTAATATTGACCGTTGATTGAGTACGTGGCACTGATGCTGTTCCTACTCTAGCTCTGCCGATCCGAGCGGTATCAACATTCATTTCCCTTAGCACTTCATCGGGCAATTCATAATTCTGTTCTACAAGGCCAAAACAAGTAAATCCCGTGTCCACGCAAAACGAAATGAATTTGTTCTTTCCAATGTTATAAACAACAGCCAAGGAGCATCCCAGCAAGCTACCAATCGCATAACCAATGCCGGGCAATTCTGGGAACAATGCTTGTGCAATCATTCCGCCGATTTTCATAGAAACCAAGTATCCGGAGGAAACAACCAGCGTATCTACGAACTGCATTCCCATCTCTGACGCTGTCATCTTCCCGGCAGCTACCATAATGCTATTCTTGATCGTCCCAAGAACAACGGTAACGGCAACACCCACAATCGTCGGGTCAGCAGACTTTAATGCTTCCCCAAACAGGCCTTGCTGAAACGCCGCCTGCACACCGTAGGCAACTGATCCACGCAGAAATGCTTCGCCACTTGTCGAAATCACTTTCGTTCCGGACTTCTTCAACTGTGCTAAGTCTATCTCACCATGCTTGATAAGATAGTCAATTGCTTTATACAGTTCTGGGACTAACTGTGTTATTGCTGTAATTGCCGCAGCAGTCAGGCCCGCCTTCATTGCTTGATCCAAATATGCAACCCTTGCTTCCGCAAGCTGTGCCTCTTTTGAAATCCCATGCTTCTCTGGATCAAATCCACCATCCTGAGCTTCACGGGCAATTGCCTTTGATTCCTTTATGGACAGTTCGTGAGAGCTGACACCCTCTCCATCTGAGACCTTGCCCACCAAATGCTCTCCCGTATCAATATGGGCTTCTGATACATCCGGGCGGGTAAGCATGTCTTTTCCGGCTCGTCTTGCAGCCCATGCTTTCGCTTCATCAAGTTGTTCGGAAGCTATTAGTCTTTCCTGGTCATGGTACTTGGGCAGCCTAGTATCACGATCAAGCGCAGCTTGATATGCTTCCGCGTCTTTGGGTGTGTTAGCATATTTCAAACTGTACTGTCGACCGAAGTTGGTATCAATATCTACACTTATTATATCTCATTACTTCATTCCAATGTACATCGGTCATCGCTACAATGCGATCCATCTTCATGCGCATTCTCACTTCTCTGATGAAGCAGACTTTGAGATTGACTTTGCTGAGCAGCTGAATCGAATGGGTTGCAAGAATGAGATCTATAATGTCGGCTGTATGTACTGGAACTACGAGCCGGTAACATTGGACGAGATCATCGCACACGGAAAGACCATTCGGCCTAACTATGGATCCAGGTCTACGGAGCTAAAGGAGGTATCGTAATGAGCAGATATTATCGGTTACTGCTAGATGACTATATTTTCAACAGGATTTATTTAATATTTATAGCTGTAAGATCGTCCTTCTTTTGAACGGTCAAGTGCTACCCCAAAGACCTTGTCTATGACATTTTGCTCGTAAATATTTTCAGGAAGATCGTCATCAACAATTCTGCCATCGTTGATGAGTATGATTTTATTTGAAAAAGTAAATGCCATTGGCAGATCATGCATCACAGCAACTATGCCCTTGCCGCTATCAGCAAGACTTCTTAATATCTTCATCAGTTCCAGCTGATGAGCAATATCCAGATAGGTGGTAGGCTCATCAAGAAGAACGTAGTCGGTCTCCTGTGCAAGAGCCATGGCAATATACGAGTTCTGCTTCATACCACCAGACAAACTATACAAGGGCTTGTGGGCATATTCTACAATTCCCATTTGCTCCATCGCACCAACGGCAATGACACGATCCTGATCTGTGTATCGCCTTGGATAACTCAGATGTGGAAATCTTCCATGAAGCACAAGCTGCTCCACCGTCATATCCGGAGTGCTTTTCCCTTGGGAAAGATAAGCGATCCTGCGGGCTATGTCATTTCGGCTCATTTCCCTAAGAGGTGTGCCATCGATGGTAATATCCCCACTGCTGGCGGGCACGATACCGAGCATCGACTTTAACAGGGTGCTTTTTCCGCATCCGTTCACGCCAATGATACCGGTCAGTTTCCCTTTTTCAAAGGCAGCAGACACATCCTTTAAGACGGTTTTTCTGCCGTATCCGGCAGATATACGGTTTAGTTCAATCACGGGCATGCACTCCTTTCCCCTTGACCAGGATAAACACAAAGAACGGAGCGCCCAGATAGGCCATGATGATTCCAACCGGGATCTCGTAGGGGGAAAACAAGGTTCTTGCCAAAGTATCACAAAGACAGACAAACCCGGCACCGTAGATAGCACACAGCCCGATTAGGTGGGAGGATTTGCTTCCCGCAACACGGCGGATCCCATGGGGAACCAGCAATCCCACAAAGGACAAAAGACCCGCAAGGCTGACTGCGCACCCGGAGAGAAGTGCCGCAAACAACAGAAACACCGTTCGCATGGCAGAGGTGTTCAGACCAAGGCTCTGGGCGTGTTCTTCTCCCAGTGTCAGCACATCCAGCTCGTTGTGCAGGGTGCCCAGAACGGTGATCACGGTCAGGATGATCACCATAGTGGGAATGAGTTTTGGATATGTGACCGATGAAAATTCCCCGATCTTAAAGTCGTTGCTCATCACGCCGACTTCGGGAATGAAGGTTGTGATTGTGTCCGAAACAGCACCAAGCAGGCTGTTCATGGCAACACCGATCAGAATGACCGTACCTCTGGATGCGCCCCAACGCTTTGACCCAAAGCTCACAAGCATTACCGCCGCAAAGGCGCCCATGAAGGAGAAAAACGATAACTGCCATCCGCCATAGATTTCCAAAGAGGTGCAAAGGGTTACGGCGAGTCCCGCACCGGCATTGACACCAATAATGCTGGGAGATGCCAGACTGTTCGCTAGCACGCCTTGAATCACGGCACCGGCTACCGCAAGTGCCGCACCGCATACCAGAGATGCCAGTGTTCTGGGAAGTCTGGAATAGGCAAAGATCCGTGTCCCGGCGGATGCGTTAAAACCCTCCGTGAAAGCATCCGCAATTTCAGAAAAGGAAAGTGGAGTGCTTCCCAAAACAATTCCAAGTGCTGCAGAAATAAAAAGAAACACGGTGCCGAGGAGATACAGCCACTTTATTCTGTTATTATGAGTGTAATATTTCACTGAGTTTTTCATAAGCTACTGCCCAATCCGCATTCGGTTTATTATGAAACAGCCTGCGGTCCATCAAATGAATCCGTCCTTCTGCCACGGCCTCCAATGATCCCCAAGCTGGGTTTTCATCCATCATTTTGTAGAGATTATCCAATGCCTTTTGAGAATCGTTACCCATGGTAACTACAAAAATCCGGTACGGTTTCTGCCGGATAATGCTCTCTATACTTAATGTTTCCAGCAGGGAAGCATCGCTGTCGGCAATGTTGATACAGCCCAGGTTAGCAAGCATTTCGCCGAGAATGGTTCCTTCGCTGCCTTTTGCTTTTACGGAACCGGAATGGGCACGCAGAAGCAAGACTTTTCGCCGCTCCTCCGGCAGCGATTGTTCTTCCATATCCCGCTTGACTTCCTCTATCCGGCTCTGAATTTCCAGCCCGTTTTTCTCATACAGATCTTTTCTGCCGGTAATATCGGTACAAACATCCAGCATTGCCAGATAATCCTCGAAATCATCCACATCAAAATAGGCAACCGTAATTCCGGCAGCTTCCAGCGTTTCATTCATCTCCACATTGGAAGAAGTGGAGGCACTTGCGATCACGAAGTCGGGATCTGCCGAGAAAATCAATTCCAGATTTGGTGAGTGGGCACCGCCGATATTCACGGCATCCGGCAGATCCAATTCAAAATCCTCCCAGGCATCCTCCGCTGCGGCGCACAGGTCGCCTCCTGCAAGGATCCAAATATCTGCAAAACTGCCGATCAATGCCACGACCCTTTCCGGCTCTTTCGGCACCGACACTTCTCTGCCAAGGGCATCCGTAAATGTGACAACTTCCTGATTCTGTGTGCTTTTGACAGAGCCGCAGGCCGTAAGGACACCGGTCAGGATTGCGATACAGACAATAATTGCAATATGCCGAGAATACTTCCTCATACTGCTGATAAACCTCTCGAACGTTATTGACATATGCTCAATTCATTGCTAAAATATAAGTGGCATATGCCATTTATGATTATAGTGTATTGGTGTTTGATTGTCAATTACCGCAGAAAGGAAAAGAGTATGCCGCGGCCGAAACGATGCAGAAAAGTGTGTTCCATGCCCAGGGTTTCCGAGTTTGCTCCCATCGGTGAGGATGCTGACTTTGTTGTACTTACGGTGGACGAATTCGAGAGTATTCGCCTGATCGACAGGCAGGGCTTTTCCCAGGAGGAATGTGCCGCCTATATGCAGGTCGCAAGAACAACGGCGCAGCAGATCTATAATTCCGCAAGAAAGAAGCTTGCTACTGCCTTGGTGGATGGAAAGGGACTTCGCATTGCAGGTGGGGACTATCGTTTGTGTGACGGAAAGGAATCCTTTTGCGGCTGCGGCGGTTGTTCCCGGCATTGCATGGAAAATCAATAATGAAAAGGACGGTATCGAAAATGGGAATTACAAAGGATCAGATCACGGGTGTCAAGGGCAGAGGTTTTCTGCTGAACAGGGGTACGGAATGCTTTTCCGGCAGAATCGTTACCGTTGGCGGTCTGTTCACTCCGGATGAACTCCATTCCATTGCGGAGTGTGCGGAAACCTACGGCAACGGAAAGGTCATTTTCACTTCCCGCCTGGCGGCGGAGATCGTCGGTATTCCCTTTGAAAAGATTCCCGAAGCGGAAGCCTTTATGGCAGAACGCGGGCTTTATTTCGGCGGCACCGGCGCAAAGGTTCGTCCCATCACTGCCTGCAAGGGTACGACCTGTGTATATGGCAACATCGACACCCAGGCGCTTGCCAGGGTTGTTTATGACCGTTTCTACATTGGCATGAAGGATGTCAAACTGCCCCATAAATTCAAGATCGGTGTGGGCGGCTGCCCCAACAGCTGTATGAAGCCCAGCCTGAATGATGTGGGCATCGAAGGCTGCAAGCGGTTCTCCTTTGATCCGGAAATCTGCCGTGGCTGCAAGAAGTGCGCTGTGGCGGAAAGCTGCCCTTCCAAGGCTGTGTCCGTGGTGGACGGAAAGGCAGTGATCGACGGAAGCAAATGCACAAGCTGCGGTGTTTGCGTCGGCAAGTGTCCTTTCGGCGCCGTTCCCAAGGAAGCGGAATCTGTCTGCCGGATCTATGTGGGCGGAACCTGGGGCAAGAAACAGAGAATGGGAACCCTTCTGCCCGGTACTTATACGGAAGCCGAGGTTCCCGATATGATTGAAAAGATTATGCTGTGGTTTAAGGAAAATGCCTATGGCAAGGAGCGCCTTGGCGCTGCCATTGACCGCCTTGGCACAGAAAAACTGGAGGCGGATCTGGCTACGAACGATCTGCTTGAGAGAAAAGAAGAAATTCTGGCAAAAGCTATTCTTGAATGATACAAGGGGGATATAAAAATGAGAATTGCGGTTACTTATGCGAACGAAGATATTTTCCAGCACTTCGGTCATACCGAACAGTTCAAGGTCTATGACGTGGAAAACGGCGCGGTTGTTGCTTCTCAGGTCATTGACACCAACGGCAGCGGTCACGGTGCGCTGGCCGGTGTCCTTGCGGCACTGAACGCGGATGTGCTGATCTGCGGTGGCATTGGCGGCGGCGCGCAGATGGCACTGGCAGCAGCCGGAATTAAACTGTACGGCGGAGTTTCCGGCAATGCGGATGCTGCCGTGGCTGCCTTCCTGGATGGCAAACTGGACTTCAACCCGAATGTACAGTGCAATCATCACGACCATCATCACGGAGAAGGCCATGTGTGCGGAGATCATGGCTGCGGCAGCCATAACTGCAGCGATCACCACTGCCACGAATAAATAGAACAAAACAAAAAAGCTAAGAGCCGCAGTTCAAACGATAGAACTGCGGCTCATTCACATTATTCGTATTAAGCCTTCTCTTTTCTTTGTTTCTAGCAGTCCAAATTTTGAACTAATTCCGAAAAGAAATTACTTGCAAAAGTTCTGTCATTACGTTACAATCCCATACACGATATTCGCCATTATGCGCTCCCTATACATGAGATCTCATTTTGACCACTTATTTCGAAGCTATTTTTTCAGTGGACGACCAATTTCTCTTAGAGGGGAGCGCACTTTTATGACCACTTATGTGACCACTTATGTGGCGAAAATAGAAAAAACGGGTAGAGAAAAAGTTGCTAGAAAGAAGTCAATTTAGAGAAAACCCGCCCAGAAATGACGAATAAACTATGTATAAGTTTTGACGGTACTTTGGGAGCTAGATGCCGCAGGTTCGAATCCTGTCGCCCGGACCAGCAAAAACGGCTGATTTCTACGGAAATCAGCCGTTTCTTTTTTGCTTACGGTTCCACTTCGTAGGGCCAATCCAGAATACCGCCGAATTCCTTGATATTGGTGTAGCCCAGTTCTGCCAGTGCCTGCGCTGCCAGTTTACTGCGGCGACCGCTGCGGCAGTATACGAGGATCAACTGTTCCTTGTCGGGCAGCACTTCCTCTGCCTCGGTCATGATTTCATTGTCAGGAATCAGGATTGCACCGGGAATGTGTCCCTGATCATATTCCTCCCGGGTTCGCACATCCAGGATGATATATCCTTCCTCCGTGTCCATAATCTGCTTGGCTTCCTGCGCCGTAATGTTCATATATATCGCCTCCCGACCGTTTTTTGCAGTTTGCCCGCAGGCAGTCAAAAGCATTACTGCCAGCAGGAGAAAAATCCGTTTCTTCATTACTTATCCTTTCGCATACCGCATTTCTGAGTGTCATATTCATTCAGGAACGCCAGCAGCGCCGCATTAAAATCCGGCTCCTCCTCGTAAACGCCGTGCCCCCACTGGGCATACAGCTTCAGCCGGGCACCGGGAATCTGCGCCGCAATCTCCCGGGATGCTTCGCCTCCCAGGGCCTTGTCCTGCCCGCCGCCAATGACCAGG
>JAFOBK010000178.1 GCA_017381835.1 Oscillospiraceae bacterium
GCTGTTTGAGATCAGCTGTAAGGACAAGACCTGGTTTGCCTACAATGAGCAGGAGAAGGCCAAGATTCTGAAAAGCCTGGAAGGCAAGAAGGTCACCATCCAGCGTTCCAAGGGTCTTGGCGAGAACGATCCCGAGATGATGTGGATGACCACCATGAATCCCGAGACCCGCCGCCTCATTAAAGTTATGCCCGAGGACGCCGAGCGAACCAGCTATTATTTTGATGTGCTGCTGGGTGACAGCCTCAACGAGCGTAAGAATTTTATCGCCGAAAACGGCGCCAAATATCTGGAACTGGCAGATATTTCCTAAGTTTATGCGTCATTGCGAGCCAGTGCTCACACTGGCGTGGCAATCTCCTTCGTCGGAGGGGATCGCCACACCAGCCTGCGGGCTGGTTCGCGATGACTGTGTGTTGTTAGAAGGAGTGCATTATGGCACGAAAGAAGAAAGACGCAGAAAATAATGCGAAAAAAGTAAATACAGACGGTGTGGTAGGTCTGGTAGGCTCCACCACGGAGCAGGCGATTTCCGAAACCCTGGAACTCAATTACATGCCCTATGCCATGTCCGTCATTGTCTCCCGTGCGATTCCCGAGATCGACGGTTTTAAGCCTTCCCACAGAAAGCTGCTGTACACCATGTACAAGATGGGTCTTCTCACCGGCGGCCGTACCAAGTCCGCCAATATTGTGGGTCAGACCATGCGCCTGAATCCCCACGGTGACGCAGCCATCTATGAAACCATGGTGCGCCTGGCTAAGGGCAACGAAACCCTTTTGCACCCCTTTGTGGACTCTAAGGGTAACTTCGGTAAGGTATACTCCCGTGATATGGCCTACGCAGCCGCCCGTTACACCGAAGCTAAGCTGGACAGCTTCTGTAATGAACTGTTCCGGGATATTGACTTTGACACCGTGGATATGGTGGATAACTATGACGCCACCATGAAGGAGCCTTCCTTGCTGCCCACCACATTCCCCAATGTGCTGGTGTCTGCCAACCAGGGTATTGCCGTCGGTATGGCATCCAATATCTGCTCGTTTAATCTGGCGGAAATCTGCAATACTACCATTGCGCTGATGCAGAATCCGGAGCACGATATTCTGGAAACACTGCCCGGCCCCGATTTTTCCACCGGCGCCCAGCTTCTCTTTGACGAAGCCACCACCCGTGAGATCTATAATAACGGCCGCGGCAGCTTCAAACTCCGGGCAAAGTGGCACTATGTGAAGGAAGGCAATCTGATCGAAGTCACCGAGATTCCCTATTCCACCACCTCCGAAGTGATCATGGACAAGGTGGCGGAGCTGATCAAAGCCGGCAAGATCAAAGAGATCGCCGATATGCGTGACGAGACCGACCTGGGCGGTCTGAAGCTGACCATCGACCTAAAGCGTGGCGTGGAGCCGGATAAGCTGATGCAGAAGCTGTTCCGTCTGACTCCCTTGCAGGATACCTTTGCCTGCAATTTTAATATCCTCATTGCCGGTATGCCCAGAGTCATGGGTGTGGGCGAGATTTTGGAGGAGTGGACCGCCTGGCGCACCGACTGTGTCAAGCGCCGCCTGTTCTTCCAGATTCAGAAGAAGGAAGCCAGACTCCATCTGCTGAAAGGCCTGGAGCGGATCCTTTTGGATATCGACAAGGCTATTTCCATCATCCGTGAAACCGAGATGGAGAGCGAGGTTGTCCCCAATCTGATGATCGGCTTCGGCATCGATGAGATCCAGGCCAATTACGTGGCGGAAATCAAGCTGCGTAATATCAATAAAGAGTACATTCTCAAGCAGCTGAAGGCTGTAGACGAGCTGGAAGAGGAGATCGAAGATCTGAACAGCATTCTGAAGAGCGCCAGAAAGCTGAAGAATCTCATTATCAAGGAACTGCAGGATGTTGCCAAGAAGTACGGCAAGCCCCGCAAGACCGAGATCGTCTATCAGACCGAGGAGATTGAAGCAGAAGAGGAGCAGGAGGACATTCCCGACTATCCCGTTACCATGTTCGTCTCCAAGGAGGGTTACCTGAAGAAGATCACCCCCCAGAGCCTGAGAATGTCCGGCGAGCAGAAGTTTAAGGAAGGTGACAGCCTGTCCTTCAGCCGTGAGACCACCAACCGGGCTGAGCTGCTGGTGTTCACCAATATGGCCCAGTGCTATAAGACCCGCCTTTCCGACTTTGAGGACAGCAAGGCATCCCTCCTGGGTGATTACCTGCCTTCCAAGCTGGGTATGGATCCTGAGGAGAAGGTGCTGAGTGTACTGCTGCCCGGGGACTATAAGGGTCATGTGCTGTTCTTCTTCGAAAACGGCAAGGCCGCCAAGGTACCCCTTTCTGCCTACGAGACCAAGACCAACCGCCGCCGCCTCACCGGCGCTTATTCCGATAAGAGTCCCCTGGTGAAGGCTATGGTGATGGATGCCGATGCCCAGGTAGTTGTCTATACCTCCGACAGCCGTGCAGCCATTATCTCCACAGCCCTGATGCTTCCCAAGACCACCCGCAATACCCAGGGTGTGGCGGTTGTGAGCCTGAAGAAGAAGGCGGTTGTCACTGGCATTGCGCCTCTTGAGGAGAGCGGCATTGTGAACCAGAGCCGCTACCGCAGCAAAAATATCCCCACTGCCGGAGCTCTTTTGAAGGAAGAGGATTCTCCGGAAAAGCAAATTACCTTTGAAATGTGAGAAAACTATGAAAAATAAAGTTTGGAGCGCAGCGCTGGATGTCCTGAAAACAGCCATCGGATGTGCTTTATTCGCCCTTGGCTTTGACCTGTTTCTGGCTCCCGGCGGCATGAATGCCGGTGGCCTGTCCGGTCTTGCCATGATCTTTGTCCATCTGACGAACATTGCCTCTGTGGGTGTTATCACGGCGCTGCTGAATGTTCCGCTGTTTATCCTGGCAGGTGTCAAGATTGGTAAAAAGTTCTTTTTTGGCTCCCTGATCGGCATGCTGTTTACTTCCTTGTTTATCGATCTGCTGGCGCTGCTTCCCGTGCCGGAGGTGGAACCCCTCCTGGGTGCTATCTACGGCGGTGTGATCTGCGGCGCAGGTCTTGGCTTTGTGTTTGCGGCAGGCGTTTCCACCGGCGGCTCCGATATCATCGTGCGCCTTCTGAAACTCAAATACCGCCATGTGCCCATCGGCGTGATCAGCATGAGCTTTGACGCTGTGGTGGCGATCCTGACCGGTGTTGTGTTTCATGATGTGAATTCTGCCCTTTACACCGGCATTGCCATCTATATTTCCGGCAAGATCATCGATATGGTGGTCTATAGCTTTGACTATTCCACCGTGGCGCTGATCATCACCAAGAATTATGAGCAGGTAGCGCAGACCATTTCCGATAAACTGGAGCGCGGCGCCACCTATCTTCACGGCGAAGGTACCTACAGCCGCAATCAGACTAAGGTGGTTCTGACCGCTGTGAAAAAGCAGCAGGTGGCGGAGCTGAAGGAACTGGTTGTGGATATCGACCCGGATGCCTTTATCATCGTCCAGGAAGCTCACCAGGTGCTGGGCGACGGATTTATTCGTTATAGCAAAGATTCCCTTTGATTTTGTGAGGTGACGGAAGTGAAAAGATTCACAGTTCTCATTCTGCTGCTGGCATTGCTGCTCAGCGGCTGTTCCTGGATGGACGGAGAGTATCATTCCGTCAAGCCCCACGCATCCGACGGTAACAAACTGTCCGAGGATGCGGTGACGGCATCCAATTACATCGAACTGCGCAATGCCCTTTCCGAGATGGTCAATTCCGGCAGAGTGCAGAGCACCATCTACATTTCCGGATTCTCCCTGGCCGATGTGGATCAGTATATGACCTCTGCCATTATGTATGTGAAAGAGGATACTGCCATCGGTGCCTATGCGGTGGAGGAGATCACCTATGAAGGCGGCAACAGCGGCGGCAATCCTGCCATCGCGGTGGAAGTGAGCTATCTTCACAGCCGCCAGGAACTTCTGCGGATCAAAACCGTCAACAATACAGACGGTGCCAAGAGTCTGGTCTCATCGGCGCTTCGCAATTATGAGTCTTCTGTCACCATCAAGGTGAAGGACTATCAGAGCTTTGATGTGGATCAGTTTGTAGCAGAGTATGCCAACGAAAATCCCCATCAATGCATGGAGATTCCCCAGGTAAGTGCGACTACCTATCCCAAGCAGGGCGCGGAGCGTGTGGTGGAAGTTTTCTTTACATACCAAAACAATAAGGAAACCCTCAAGAGCATGCAGGAGATGGTATCTCCTATTTTCCAGGCAGCAGAAGTCTATGTCCGCAACAGTGACAACGAGGCACAGAAATATGAGCAGCTGTATGCCTTCCTGATGGAACGCTTTGACTATAAGATCGAAACCTCCATCACACCGGTCTACAGCCTGCTGCGTTACGGTGTGGGCGACAGTAAAGCCGTTGCCATGGTGTATAATATCATGTGTCAGAATGCCAACCTGGAGTGCCATGTGGTATCCGGCACCAAAAACGGTGAGGCCTATTACTGGAATTTGATTCATTTTGATGATACGGATTACCATGTGGATCTGCTCGCCTGCGCAGAAGCAGAGGAATTCCAGGCGAAGATTTCCGATGATATGACAGGTTACGTGTGGGATTATTCCCTTTACCAGTAACTATTTTTCGCAAGAGGAAAAACGCAAAATTTTGGAAAAAGATATTGACAATCCGAAATCATGTGTTATAATACCTCTTGTTCCGCGGGTGTAGCTCATCCGGTAGAGCGCCACCTTGCCAAGGTGGAGGTAGCGAGTTCGAGCCTCGTCACCCGCTCCATAAAAAGAAAAGCAGATGCTAACGCATCTGCTTTTTCTTTTTATTCCGCAGGTGACGATGGCTCGAAAATAAAATTCAACTGTCCGGTGGACAGTTGATTGCTGCCGGCTGGACGGCGGCAACACAATAATTTTTGCGAAGCAAAAATGCAAACGAGCCTCGTCACCCGCTCCCCCAAAAAAAGAAAGCAGTATTTTGGAGCGTGATTTTTGCGAAGCAAAAATGCAAACGATAAGTGACACCCCAAGAGCCAGAGCTGAAGGCGATCGGCGATTGGCTGGTGGAACTTATGCAGGGAGCGAAGCGAGTCGTAGCCTCGTCACATCGTCGATGCAAACTCCATATCCCTCGCCCTAGTGCAAGCACCAGGGCTCACTCATTCCGTTGCATCTCCTCTTCCGGAGCAAACCCGCTTTGCTGGGCTTTGCTCCGGTTGTTCATTTGCACGTTCCATATCGTTTGCCCCGGCCCGGAAGGGCCAGGTCTCATTCATTTCACTGCGCCTCCTTTCCAAATTGAACCCACTTCGTTGGGCTTCAATTTGGTTTCTTTAATTGCAAACTCCATATCCCTCGCCCCGGCACGAAGTGCCAGGTCTCGTCCATTCCGTTGCATCTCCTCTTCCGGAGCAAACCCGCTTTGCTGGGCTTTGCTCCGGTTGTTTATTTGCAAGCTCCATATCATTCGCCCCGGCCCGGAAGGCAAGATTATTACTATAATAAGCACCAAAGGCTCCTCCCTGGGGAGGAGCTGTCAGCGTAGCTGACTGAGGTGGGGTAATCTACCCCATTTCTCATATTTTTCCTGCAAATAATTTCGTAAAATTTCGAATTTTTCCATATAAAAATTGACAATTCTATTTGCCTACTGTATACTATATGCGTAAATTTATTGCCATTTGGAGGAAATTCCCTTGGTAAAGAAGTGGAAAGTCAAAATTCCGGAACTTACCGGTGACAAGGAGCGCAGAGCATACATTTATCTGCCCGCTTCCTATAATCAGGAACCCACCCGCCGTTATCCCGTCATGTATATGTTTGACGGTCATAATGTCTTCTTTGATGCTGATGCTACCTATGGAAAATCCTGGGGCATGAATAAATATATGCAGGAGTCGAAAAAGCAGCTGATCATCGTTGCTGTAGAGTGCAACCATGAGGGCAATAGCCGCTTGGAGGAGTATTCTCCCTTTGACTCCGAAACCGCTACCCTTGGTGTGATCAAAGGCAGGGGCAGAGCCTATATGACCTGGCTGATTAAAACCCTGAAACCCTTCATCGATCAGAAGTACCGCACCCTTCCCGACCGGAAGAACACCATGATCTGCGGTTCCTCCATGGGCGGCCTGATGGCGCTTTACGGTGTCACCGCGTATAACCATGTATTCCAGCGGGCAGCCTGCCTGTCTCCCAGTCTTTGGATCAACTCCGGCAAGGTGCTGGAAATGATTGCCAAGGCCAACATCCGTAGAGACACCTGCATTTATATGGACTACGGCAGTGAGGAAATGTTCAACCATGCCGCCAATGCGGAGGCTCTCATTTCCACATCCCATTTTCTTCTGTCAAAGCATGTGAATCTGGCGTTCCGCATTATTCCCGGCGGCACCCACAGTGAAGCATCCTGGGAAAAGCAGATCCCTATTTTTATGAATTGTTTGGGAATATAACATTAGGAGAGAGATATTAACTTATGGAAATTCGTTATCTGAAGCATTACAGCAACCACCTCTACCGTGAGATGGAGATCAAGATCTATGGCCATGCCGGTAAGCCTGTGCTGTTCATTCCCTGCCAGGGCGGCAGATTCTTTGACTTTGAAAACTTCCAGATGCTGGATCATTGGGCACACTGGATCGAGGAGGGCAAGTGCACTGTTTACTCCATCGATACCATCGACAATGAGACCTATGCCAATAAGGCCGGTGATTGCCGCCGCCGCATTGAGCTGCATGAGGACTGGTACAATTATGTGATCGAGGAAGTGGTACCTACCATCCGTCACATGAGCGGCGAGCGCAACGGCTTTGACCAGATGATCACCGCCTTCGGCTGCTCCATGGGCGCTATGCACGCTGCCAACATTTTCTTCCGCCGTCCCGATCTGTTCGATCAGGTCTTTGCCATCTCCGGTGTCTACGATTCCAGAGATGCCTTCGGCGATTATATGGACGACCTGGTTTATCAGAACACCCCAGTGGAGTACCTGATGAACATGCCCGCCGATCATCCCTACATCCGCATGTACAACGAGCGCCAGATCATCATCGTGGTCGGTCAGGGCGCCTGGGAGGATGTACTGAAGGCCAGCACCGGCTGGCTCAAGTGGGTGCTTGAGCAGAAGGGCATCAACGCAACTGTAGATTTCTGGGGTCACGATGTGGATCACAACTGGCCCTGGTGGTATAAGATGGTAGCACATTACGTCCCCCGACTGCTGGGCTAAACAAGAAAGAGAGTGTAGATTATGAAGAATTTTGTGTTCATTTCCCCCAATTTTCCCGTAAACTACTGGAAGTTCTGCGCAGAGCTGAAGAATAACGGTCTGCGTGTCCTGGGTATCGGCGATTGCCCCTATGACAATCTGCTGCCTGAACTGCGTGCATCCCTGGATGAGTACTACAAGGTAAGCTCCCTGGAAAACTATGATGAGGTTTTCCGCGCTGTGGCATTCTTTACCTACAAGTACGGCAAGATCGACTGGCTGGAGTCCAACAATGAGTACTGGCTGGAGCGCGATGCCAAGCTGCGTACCGAGTTCCATATCACCTCCGGCTTCCAGGAAGAGGACATGACCAAGGTCAAGTATAAGTCTGCTATGAAGGCATACTACGAAAAGGCCGGCATCCCCACTGCCCGTTACCACATTGTAGATGACTTTGATTCTGCCAAGGCATTTGCCAACAAGGTTGGTTACCCCGTGGTTGTCAAGCCCGATAACGGTGTGGGTGCAAGCAGCACCTACCGCCTGAAGAGCGATGAGGAACTGGAATACTTCTTCGCTACCAAGGACAATGTTACCTACATCATGGAAGAGATGGTCAAGGGCTATGTCTGCACTTATGACGGTATCGTGGGCGCAGAGGGTCAGATTCTGTTTGAGGCCGGCAATGTCACTGTGCTGAGTCTGATGGATGTTGTCAATGACAACATGGATTCTCTGTACTACATCGTTAAGGATCTGAATCCCAAGGTCAAGGAAGCCGGTATGAAGACCGTGGAGGCCTTCGGTGCAAGAAGCCGCTTCTTCCATTTGGAGTTCTTCTGCCTGACTGAGGATATGGAAGGCCTGGGCAAGGCCGGCGATATCATCGGCCTGGAAGTCAACATGCGTCCCTCCGGCGGTTATACTCCCGATATGTATAACTTTGCCCATGAGACCGATGTTTACAAGATCTGGGCAGACATGATTGCCTTTGATAAGAGCACCAAGCCCCAGGGCAACTCCCATATCTGCGCCTTCATCGGCCGCCGTGATGAGAAGCAGTATCAGATGACCCATGATGACATCATGGCGAAGTACGGCTATTGCATGAAGATGCAGGGTCGTGTTCCCGATGCTCTCAGCGGCGCTATGGGCAACTACCTGTACATGGCAAACTTCGACTCCGAAGAGGATATGAACAACTTCTACCGTGAGCTGATGGCTTAACAAAATAAAAGGGCGTGTTGCAAAATGCTGCAACACGCCTTTAAACTGTGGGAATGTCTACATCCTTCGGATGTAGGGGCGCTCACTGAGCGCCCGCGGGCGACCAATGGTCGCCCCTACGGATTCTAACGAAAGATATTTAAATTTAGCAACAGACCCTTCTTTTGTATCCCAATGTAGGGGAGGGTCTTGACCCTCCCGCACAGAAGGCACCCCGTATTCCCTGAAAGCCAATGTGAAAACGAAATGCCCCCTCCTTGGACATACCCTCTTATCCTCAGCTATTTTCCTATATTTCCCAAAGAATTCTGTATGGAAGATGTCTAACACTTCTGCCGTGGTATCTTCCCGTTTCCCTTGTATGAACAGAATAACCGACGGTATAATGCTCATACCCTGTGGGGAATTTTACAAAAGGGGATGGCAGCGCTGAAACAAGTGGTCATATCGATGGTGGTTGTTTTGATTGCGGCGGGGATTTTGGCAGGGATGGTACTGTATACGGTGGCGTTGATGCGCAGCGGGCAGCAGCGGATTCTCACGGGAGAATCCGCCGGAATCCAGGCGCAGATGACCTGCCCATAATAGACAGCCGCCTGCAAATTGCAGGCGGCTTTGCCGGTTATTTGTTGGAAAAATACCTAAAAACAGACGATATTTGTAAAATAATAGTTGTAAAATTGAAAAAGATATAGTATAATGTTAAGGTTATGTGATTATTTTTCGGGAGGAATACCCCAATGTTAAATAGAAATGAAGAGCTGAAGCAGTATCTGGTGCCCGGCAAGCATGTGCATCTTGTGGGCATCGGCGGTGTTTCCATGCGTCCTCTGGGCCTGGTGCTCCAGGGCATGGGTATGATCGTCACCGGCTCTGATATGAATGCCTCCGTATCTACCGACGAGTTGATCGCAAAGGGCATTCGCGTATCCATCGGTCATAAAGCAGAAAATATCCAGGGCGCTGACTGCATTATCCGCACTGCAGCTGCCCATAATGATAACCCTGAGATCGCCGCTGCCCGCAGCTGCGGTATCCCGCTGTTTGAGCGTGCCCAGGCCTGGGGCGTAATCATGCAGGCCTATAAGAACGCAATCTGCATTTCCGGCACCCACGGCAAGACCACTGCCACCTCCATGATGACCCATATCCTTATGGAAGCAGGTTGGGATCCCACCGTTATGATCGGCGGCTACCTGCCTCTGCTGCAGGCCGGTCACCGGGTAGGTGAGGGCGACACCATCGTGCTGGAAAGCTGCGAATACTGCGATTCTTTCCTGAACTTTGCACCCACCCTGGCTGTGATCCTGAATGTGGAAGCAGACCACCTGGACTACTTCAAGGATCTTCAGGATGTGGAAAAGTCTTTCCGCAAGTTCGCTGAACTTTCCACAAACGGTGTGATCGCCAACGGCGATGATCCCCATGTGGTGGAGACCCTGGAGGGTCTTGATTATACTACCTTCGGTCTGTGCATCCAGAACACTGTCCATCCCGAGAATATCTCCCTGGATTGGCGCCATATGGATGTGATCTGCGATGACGCGTTTTACTGCCATCTGGATCTGAAGGTGATCGGCAAGCACAATGCCCTCAATGCCCTGGCAGCGGTTGCCGCAGCCTGGAAACTGGGCATCCCCGGCGAAGCCGTCGCCGAAGGCCTGAAGACCTTTGGCGGTGCTGACCGCCGCATGCAGTATAAGGGCAGCATCAACGGCGCGGATGTGTATGATGACTATGCCCACCATCCCGATGAACTGCGTGCCACCATCGAGGCTGTGCGTACCATGAAGTATGACCGGGTGGTGATTGCCTTCCAGCCCCATACTTACACCCGCACCCATGCGCTGTTTGATGACTTTGTGAAGGAACTGAGCAAGGCCGATGTGCTGGTGCTGGCGGAGATCTATGCTGCCCGTGAGCGCAATACGGTTGGCATTTCCTCCCGTGATCTGCAGACTCAGATCCCCGGTTCTGTGTACTGCCGCACTTTGCCCCAGGTTACCGATTACCTGCGCTCCATTGCCGGCCCCGGTGATGTGATTCTGACTGTGGGCGCCGGCGATATTTTCCGTGCCGGTGAAGCCCTTCTGAAATAAAAGAGAGGTACAGATATGGTTAAACTGAATGTCTGCGTGTTGTTTGGCGGTATGAGCCCTGAGCATGCGGTTTCTCTGCGTTCCGCTGAGTCCGTGCTGAACAACATGGATCCTGAGAAGTACAATATTTTCCCTGTGGGTATCACCCAGGACGGTGACTGGTTCCTCTACGGAAGCAATGACTACAGCAAGCTGCCCAGCGGTGAGTGGATCAATTGCCCCGAAAACCGCAGAGCAGCCATTTCTCCCATCCGCGGCCAGGGTCTGCTGATTTTTGAGGCTGACAATGTGATCCGTGAGATGATCGAGATCGTGTTCCCCGTGCTTCACGGTGAGAACGGCGAGGACGGCTCTGTTCAGGGCCTGCTGCAGCTGGCAGGTATTCCCTATGTTGGCCCTCATGTGTCTGCATCCGCTGTGTCCATGGATAAGACCCTGACCAAGCTGGTGGCTGACAATGCCGGTGTTACCCAGGCTGCATGGCAGCTGGTGCGCAGCGGTGAAGTGTCCAATCATATGCAGCAGGTAGTGCTGCGCCTGGAGGAGAAGTTCTCCTATCCCATGTTCGTCAAGCCCGCCGGCACCGGCTCTTCTGTTGGTGTTTCCAAGGCTTCCGATCGGGAATCCCTGATGCGTGCGCTGTCCCATGCGGCTAAGTTTGATACCAAGATCCTGGTGGAAGAGTTCATCCATGGCCGTGAGGTGGAGGTCGCCGTGATGGGCAATGACAGCCCCGTGGCTTCCATCTGCGGTGAGATCGACTCCGGCGCTGATTTCTATGACTATGATGCCAAGTATGTGACCGACACCTCTGTTGCGTATATCCCCGCAAGAATTCCCGAGGATGTGGAAGAATATGTCCGTGAGCAGGCGGTGAAGATCTATTCTGCCATCGGCTGCCAGGGTCTGAGCCGTGTGGACTTCTTTGTTACCTACGAGGATAACCGGGTTGTCTTCAATGAGATCAACACCCTGCCCGGCTTTACCTCTATCTCTATGTATCCCAAGCTCTTTGGTGCCAGCGGCATTCCTTACGGTGAATTGATCGATAAGCTGCTGCAGCTGGCGCAGGAGGCGTAAGATGAAGCAGAATGTGGTTCTTTCCATCCTGGGCCGCCAGACCTATCTGGGTCAGGAGCCGGATCAGATCGAGCTGGTAACCGAAGGTGTACTGGAAGATCAGGGCGATGCCTGGGTACTGAGCTATGAGGAAAGTGAACTCACCGGCATGGCCGGTGTCACCACCACTTTCATTGTGGAGCCTGACAAGGTGAGCCTGAAGCGTACCGGCAAGCTGAATTCCCACATGGTCTTCCAGGAGGGCGTGGTGCACGAATCTCTGTATCAGGTGGAGTTCGGCGCGCTGATGATCTCTGTGTGCGCCAGCCGTGTAATGGCAGATATTTGCCCCGACGGCGGTATGATCGACCTGGTGTATGCCATTGAGCTGGAGCAGACCGCTGCCGGCACCATTGACTACCACCTGGATATCCGCCCGAAATATTAAATATAAAAAGAGGCATTTCTCGTTTTGAGAAATGCCTCTTTTGAGCTTGTTGGAAAAACATGTCATTGCGAGCCAGTACACAAAATGGCGTGGCAATCTCCTAAAAAGAAGATAGATTCATAATCATAACCATCGGCTATGTGTGTATCAATGACTTTATGCTATTTAATGGTTACTTTGCAGCGTATCCGCTCCTCTAATTTTTCAAAGAATTCCGCTACACGAACAAGTTTGAATACCTTAAGCCGCACCCAATCAATCAGCAAACATACAAAGAAAATCAATCCTGCCCAGCCAATGATGCCAATTATCATCAATAGCACATTAAAGTCGGCCAAGAAGCGAAACCTATCTCCAATTAAATTATCCCAAACATACCAATGCGTATGTATTAAGTACACACCAAATGCGGCTGGTGAAAATGTAGAAATAAATCCCCTCATTTTTTCTGGTATATTGCAATTCATAAATACAAATAGCAGCGATATGGCAGCAAGCACCATTGTCGGAGAAGTATAGTCAACAAAATGAAATACTGTCTTGGGTTCTCCTAAAACACGCATGGTAAAACTTTCGCAAAAAAGCTTCATACCCCATGACAATAACACACTGAATATATATATATTTACTGCTTTGCGCGATTTCAACTTTCTGCCCCATCCGTATTTCTTAATACATGCACCAATTACATACAGATATGCCAGCCAAAAAGTACTATATCCAGAATTGGTAGCAAATGTATCTTTCCGAACAAATGTGGTAACCACAGTAAATGCAAAAAAGAGTACAAACAAATAAATTTTAGCCTGTTTTTCGGTAAAGGCATTTATACCTGCATTTAAAAAAGGAATCAGCAGAAATAATCCAACATAGGCAGATAAATACCACCACATACCCCTGGAAACTGGGAGTAAGAAAGTAATCAAATCCTTAATAGAAAATGTATCGGGTTTCAGTATCCACACGCATATAGCAATACCTAAAGAGTATAGCAAAGCTTGTAACCACATTCTGGCAATAGAAGAAAGTCTATATCTGCTATTAAAATGAACATATCCGGAAATGAGCGCATAACAGTTTACTGCACAATAAGCAAAGCTTTCAATAAGCCATGATACACAATACTTAGCAGACAAAGGGTTAGTGGCATCCAAAACACCGCCATGTCCCAATACATGCAGAATGACAACCATCAGCATTAGTATCATTCGCAGAAGATCAATACCATAGTTTCGCTTTGTCATAAGCATCTCCTAACTATTCCTAAGTAAATCACATTATATCATAACAAGTTGTTATTTCAAGAAAAAACGAAAGCCACCGGCGAATTTCCCGGCGGCTTTCACTTTATTTATTCATTTGGCAGCTGCACATCGCCGCCGGCTTCACCTACAGGAGGAGAAGGCGGATTTGTAGGCTCTGTGGTCTCGGGCTGGGTGGGTTCCGTGGTCTCAGGCTGCGTAGGTTCTGTGGTTTCGGGCTGAGTAGTTTCAGGCTGGGTGGGTTCTTCCTCCTCAACCACCTTATAAACTACCTTATCCCGCTTGTCATACTCAGAATACGCTTCCTTCTCCCGGGAGATCAGCTCCTTGGTTTCCTTGTCGTACTTGCACTTATAAGTCTGCACGGTGTAACCGGTGTAGGGAGTGGTCTTCACAGCGCCATCCTTGTGGCCTTCATCGGGGCCTACTTCTTCCTCAACGGTCTTGTAGTTGCTGACGCTGAGGATCACATATTCCATCTCAATGTAGTAATCCTTCTCGTCGGTACCCACCAGAGAAACGGTGACATTGCCGCCGTTGGCTTCCGCATCGATGCGGATGGGGTAGTTGGTGGAGTTGCGGAACTTGAAGTCAGGGCCTGCCCAGTCCACGGTGGCATCCATGCCGTAGGGCATGTAGGAAGAGATAAAACCGTGGTTGGAGCGCTGTACGATCTCCAGGTCTGCAAGCAGCGCGCAGTAGTAAAGAGAAGAAGAGGGCTGGCAGATGCCGCCGCCGTAGGTCTTGATGGTTTCACTGCCCATGTAGGAGTCAGCAGGCAGATAGCCCTTTTCGGGAGTACGCTCGCCCAAAGCATCATTGTAGCTGAAGGTGTCGCCGGGGTAGAGGATGGTGCCGTCAATGGCTTCGCAGGCCAGCTTCAGGTTGTTGTCACGGTTGTAGCTGCTGGAGGACTTGGCGGTGTATGTACCCAAAACATCCCGGAACAGGGCGCTTTCCAGAGCGTCGGTCTCAATTTCCGGCAGAATTTCCACATAGGGGAATTTCAGCACATCGCCGGGATTGGCCTTTGCCAGAGCCAGCTTGGCTGCCTCCAGGTCAAATTCATAACCCACCTGAGATTCCACAACCTGGTGAGTTTCCGGATCCCAGGCTGCATCCTTGGCTTCAATGCAGCTTTCCTCGTAAATGGCTTCCAGATCGATGGTTTCACCGGTGCTGGAGGAACAATCATAGCTGATGGCAAAATTCTGGTTTGCATATGCTTTTACGATGATGTGATACAATGCATCTGCATCAAAATCATAGGAGGCGGTGCCCACAGTCACCTGCAGAAATGCCTGTTCTTTGCCGTCCACGGTTTCGGTCAGAATCTCGTGGCTGTTCTTGCTGCCCTCAGAGGGGAACTGAACCGCAAACTCAGCAATGCAGCTGCGGATCGCTTCCTCGTTCAGCTGAATATGGGGAGCCAGGTCAACTGCCTTGGCGGGATTGGCCTCAATGCCGTAGCTGAAGGCATCCCGAACCGCAGCATCCACATCCAGCTCCGCGCCGGAAATATCGGGGGTGATCTCCAGCTGCTTATCCAGCACGGTGACCACCATAGACTTGGTGCCGTAAGATGCCTCTACTTTAGAGGAAACTTCCTGAACGGCCTCTTTTTTGGTCAGGCCGCCCACATCCACACCGGCAACCGTCACATTTTCTGCAATGGTTGCTTTGTTCAGCGTGGGCAGGGAAATGGATACACCCAGCTTGCCCAGGAAATAGCAGCAGGCGATCAGGCTGACAAACAGCGTCAGCAGAGTAAATACAATAGCAGGCGTGGAAGCACTGCCGGCTTTGGCTTTCTTTTTGGGAGCCGGTTGGGTTGTGGCAAGTCTCTTCTGTACATTTTTCTTCAGAAACTTACCGGAGCTTTGTTTCTTTGCCATTCGGATACCTCCGATTCCAGTAGTTTATAGAGTATTATATCATAAATATGGTGTAACGCAACAAGAAAGATCATTTTACACGGCCGTAATGCGCCACAAAGACCTTACACTGGCGCAAACTGTCCACACCGGCAGACAGCTTCAGCTTCAGGGTGGGCACTTTGGCGGAGGCCACAAACTGCACCCGCTTTTTGTAGTCCGGATCTTCGCAGATAGCGCCTACAGCCTCAAAATTCAGATTGTGGAGGGTAAAGAATACCTCAGGGCCTTTCTGACGGATCTCGGTAATGCCCACTTTCCGTGCGTTTGCACGCAGCAGTGCAATCTCCACCAGATTGAGAACACCCTTGGGGGGATCGCCATAGCGGTCAATGATCTCATCCAGCAGATCGTCCGCATCCTCCTGGCTGCGGATGGCAGCCATACGGCGGTAAAGATCCATGCGTTCCTCACCACGGGATACATAGTTTTTATCCACATTTGCGGTAACGTTCAGGTCGGCGGTGCAATCCGGCTCCTTGGGTGCCTTGCCCTGCTCTTCCAGCACGGCTTCATCCAGCAGCTTCAGATACATGTCGTAACCCACGCTCATCATGTGGCCGGACTGCTCCGCGCCCAGCAGATTACCTGCGCCGCGGATCTCCAGGTCACGCATAGCGATCTTGAAACCGGAACCGAACTCGGCGAAGTCACGGATGGCAGCCAGGCGCTTCTCCGCAATCTCTGTCAGAGATTTGTCGGGACGGTAAGTGAAGTAGGCATAAGCATGGCGGGTGGAACGGCCCACACGGCCACGAAGCTGATGAAGCTGGCTTAGGCCAAACCGGTCTGCGTTTTCAATGATCAAAGTGTTGGCATTGGGAATGTCCAGGCCGGTCTCGATAATGGTGGTGCACACCAGCACCTGAATTTCGCCGTCAGCCATGGCATGCATCACATCGCCCAGGGCTTCTTCGCCCATCTTGCCGTGGGCAACCGCCACATTCAGGCCGGGAATCCGCCGTTTTAATGCGCCTGCGCACTGGTCAATGGTCTCCACACGGTTGTGGAGATAATACACCTGACCGCCCCGCTCCACCTCTCTGCGGATGGCATCGTCAATGATGGCATTGCTGTGCTCCATAACGAAGGTCTGCACGGGATAGCGGTCTGCGGGGGGTTCTTCCAGGGTGGACATGTCACGGATGCCGGACAGCGCCATATTCAGGGTTCTGGGAATGGGGGTTGCAGACAGAGTCAGTACGTCCACACCCTTGGACATCTCCTTCAGCCGCTCCTTGTGGGATACACCGAAGCGCTGTTCTTCGTCAATAATGAGAAGACCCAGATCCTTGAACTGCACACTCTTCTGAATCAGCTTATGGGTGCCGATGATCAGATCCACCTGACCGGCTCTTAAATTCTGCAAGGTGCGGTTCTGCTGAGTGGGGGTGCGGAAGCGGCTGAGCACATCGATATTCACGGGGAAACCCCGGAATCTTGCCACGCAGGTCTGATAATGCTGCTGGGCAAGGACGGTGGTGGGCACCAGAATGGCCGCCTGCTTGCCGTCCATAATGCACTTCATAATAGCACGCAGCGCAACCTCGGTCTTACCGAAGCCTACATCACCGCAGAGCAGACGATCCATGGGAGTCGGGGACTCCATATCGGACTTGATATCCGCAATACACCGCAGCTGATCGTCGGTTTCGGGATAGGGGAAATTATCCTCAAATTCCCGCTGCCAGGGGGAGTCTGCCGCAAAGGCAAAACCCTGCTGCCGCTTACGGGCGGCATAGAGCTTGATCAGCTCACCGGCCATATCCTTAGCAGCCTTTCTGGCCTTGGTCTTGGTCTTCTGCCAGGCATCGGTGCCGATTTTATTCAGCTTGACGTTGGTATCCTCACCGCCGCCACCGATATACTTGCTGACCATATCCAGCTGGGTGGCAGGTACGAACAAGGTATCCGTGCCCTGGTAGGCGATCTTCACATAGTCCTTAATGGCGCCGTCCACACGGATCTGCTCCATAGCCACGAACCGGCCGATACCGTAGTTCTCGTGGACAACCAGATCGCCGGGAGAAAGGTCGGTGAAGGAGTTCAGCTTCTGCCGGTTGGTGGCGCTCTTCTTGGCCTTGCGCTTGACCTCCCGATGGCTCAGCAGCTGACCTTCCGTCAGTACCGCCAGCTTGGCGGTGGGGTATTCCATGCCGTAGGGCAGCGTGCCCTCCGCCAGCAGAATCTGACCGGGATGGGGCATGGAGGTGAGGGGAATGCAGAGGAATGCGGAAAGATTCCGATCCCGCAGCATCTCCTGCAGCAGCTCCGCTCTGTGACGGGAGCCGCAGAGAACCAGGCAGGAGAAGTCCATCTTCTGATAGTGGGCCAGGTCTGCCGCCGCGGTGTCCATATTGCCGCCGTAGCCGGGCAGCTGCTTGGCGGTGATGGGCAGCAGATGCTTGGGAGGACATTCCTCCGGATAGGCAGCGCCGCCGAAGGTGTCCAGGTATACAACCGTTTTTGCCGCCAGCTTGGGGGTAAAGTCCTCCCACTGGCTCACATAGTCGCACAGCTCACCGGCAACGAGACCGGACTGCAGCAGGCTATCCAGCTGCAAGCCCATCTCCTCCACCCGTGTGCGGGCAGAGCGGTGGAGGCTGCTCTGATCGCAAAGCACCACCACAGCATTCTCGGGGATATAGTCCATGGCGGTAGTGTTTTCATCATAGATCAGCGCCATGTAGCGGTCAGATGCAGGATTGCTCAGACCGTTCTCATATTTTTCCAAATCCCTGGTAAGGGTCTTGATCAGATCCTCGTTGGGATTCTTTCTTCTCTTTTGGCGGGCGATCATCCGGTTCAGATCGGCGCAAAGGCCGGAAAGTCCTTCTTTATGAAGGCGGGGCTGGGTCTCGCCTACGGGAAGAATGGTGACAGCGTCCACATTTTCCGTTCTGCGCTGGGTATCCGGGTCAAAATAACCCATGGTGTCCAGCTCATCGCCGAAAAATTCCACACGCACCGGCATATCGGAAGCAGGGGAGTAGATATCCAGAATGCCGCCTCTGACAGCGAACTGACCGGGGCCTTCCACCATGCCGCAGCGGCTGTAGCCGGAAGCAGTGAGCCGGTTCAGCAGGTCATCCAGCTGATATTCCTTTCCTGCTTCCAGGGAGAAGGCAGCTTCCCTCAGCACCTGGGGAGGCATGGTTCGCTGGCTTAAGGACTCCCAGGAGAAGATCTGAATGGGTGTTTTGCCCTGCTGCAGGTCATAGAGCTGACGCAGACGCTTCTGCTCCCAGCCCCGGGACACCACAGCGGTATCATAAAGGGTCAGGTCACGGGAGGGCAGCACCGGCACGGTTTCTTTTAAAAATGCCTTCAGTTCCTCCTGGAGCCGCTTTGCGGCCATATCATCCTGGCAGATTACCACCAAAGGGCGGATATCGGTATGTTGATACATACCTGCAATCACATGGCTGCGGTTGATCTGACCGATGCCGGTGACGGCAGCGGCCTGGTGATCGTTAACAGCCTTTAAAAGCAGACCATACTCGGGTATGGTTTTGAGCATATTAAGAAGTTTTTCCATGGTATACCTCACTTCCTAAATATTTCCACGCAGTAACGCGGAAAGGGGAGAAAGTACCCCCTTTCCGTGTGTATTTCTCATGCTTACGGATGCGATCCGTTGTAGCGGTTGGATGCTTCCGGCACACCCTTGTCGATGATGCAAAGAGCAGCCTCCGCCGCATTCTTCAAAGATACGCCCAGCGCCTTTTCCTCCTGGGCAGAGAAGGTGCTCAGAACCCAGTCCGCCAGATCCATCTCCGGATGGGGCTTTGCGCCCACACCGATCTTCACTCTGGGGAAATTCTGGGCGCCCACTTCCTGAATGATGGACTTGATGCCGTTGTGACCGCCGGCGCTGCCCTCCGCCCGGACACGAAGGCGTCCTGCGGGTAAAGAGATGTCATCAAACATGACGATGATCCGCTGCGGCGGAATATTGAAATAGCTGCTCAGCTGCAGCACAGAGCGGCCGGACAGATTCATATAAGTCAGAGGCTTCAGCAGATACAGCTTGATGCCGTTATAATTGCACTGACCGTACAGACCCTGGAACTTGCCCTTATCGACCTTGCAGCCTAATGATTCTGCCAGTACATCGATGGCCCGGAAGCCTGCATTGTGACGGGTGCGTTCATAATCTTTTCCGGGATTTCCCAAACCTACGATCAGCCAGTTCTCGCTTTTTTTGCCAAACATATTGTAAACTCCCAATCTAGCGCATACTTAACTATTCTATAGTATACCACAAGTAACCAGGAAAAAGCAACCATCATTCGGAAACTGAAACCGAAATTTTGTTCTAACTTCCTCTTGTGGAAAAGTAGCCGCCGTGGTATACTATTATGAAAGACTTTTTTACTTCAGGAGCAGCGTATGAACGATCAGATTATCATTCGAGGCGCAAGAGAAAACAACTTAAAAAATGTCAATTTGACCATTCCCAGAGATAAACTGGTGGTATTTACCGGCCTTTCCGGTTCCGGTAAATCCAGCCTGGCCTTTGATACCATCTATGCCGAAGGCCAGCGCCGCTATGTGGAGAGCTTAAGCTCCTATGCCCGTCAGTTCCTGGGTCAGATGGATAAGCCCGATGTGGACGCCATTGAGGGCCTTTCTCCCGCCATTTCCATCGATCAGAAGACCACCTCCAAGAACCCCCGCTCCACGGTGGGTACGGTCACGGAGATCTATGACTATCTGCGCCTTCTGTGGGCAAGAGTGGGTGTACCCCATTGCCCCAAGTGCGGCAAGGAGATCAGCCGTCAGACCATCGATCAGATCGTAGACAAGGTGGAAGCTCTGGGTGAGGGTACCCGTTTTATCGTTCTTTCTCCCATTGTCCGGGGAAAAAAGGGCGAGCATCTGAAAATATTCGAGGATGCCCGGAAATCCGGCTTTGCCCGTGTCCGTGTGGATGGCATTCTCTATGACTTAAGCGAAGAGATCAAACCGGAGAAGAATAAGAAGCATACCATCGAACTGGTGGTGGACCGCCTGGTGATCCGGGAAGGTCAGCACCGCAGAATCACCGACTCCATTGAAACCGCCTGCACCCATTCCGGCGGCCTGGTGATCATCCAGCTTCCCGACAAAAAGGAAGAGCTGAGCTTTTCTCAGAACTACGCCTGCGAGGATTGCGGCATCAGTATGCCGGAATTGGAACCCAGAATGTTCTCTTTCAATAATCCCGCCGGTGCCTGCCCCCATTGTACCGGTCTTGGCTTCCAGTTGGTTGCTGACGAAGACCTGGTGATCCCCGATAAGTCCAAGTCCATTTTCGAGGGCGCCATCCAGGCATCCGGCTGGAGTTCTGCCCGTACCGACTCTATTTTCCGGATGTATTTCGAGGCTTTGGCGCAGAAATACCATTTTTCTCTCACCGCGCCCGTCAGCACCCTCTCCCGGGAAGCCATGGATGTGATCCTCTACGGCACCAAGGGCGAAAAGCTGCGGATGACCTATAACCGGGGCAACGGCATGGGTGTGCTGGAGCAGCCTTTTGAAGGCATTCTCAATAACATCAGCCGCCGCTATCGGGAGACCCAGTCCGACTCTGCCCGCAAGGAACTGGAAGAGTGCATGTCTTCCGCTCCCTGTCCCTTCTGCCATGGTGACCGTCTTTCCGATATTGCCAGAGCCGTCACCGTAGGGGGCATCGGCATTATGGATTTCTGCCGCATGAGCATCCGTGACGGCATGCACTTCATGGAAAATCTCAACCTGACCGGCAATATGGCCATGGTAGCTGAGCAAATCGTCCGGGAGATCAAATCCCGCCTGCGTTTTCTGATGGATGTGGGTCTGCAGTATCTGACCCTCAGCCGCGGTGCAGCCACCCTCTCCGGCGGTGAAAGCCAGCGTATCCGCCTGGCTACCCAGATCGGTTCTTCCCTGATGGGTGTGTTGTATATTCTGGACGAGCCGTCCATCGGCCTCCACCAGCGGGATAATGACAAACTCCTGATGACCCTGAAGCGGCTCCGTGACCTGGGCAATACCCTGATCGTTGTGGAGCACGATGAAGACACCATGCGCGCTGCGGATTTTGTGGTGGATGTGGGTCCCGGCGCCGGTTCCCATGGCGGTGAGATCGTGGCGGCAGGCTCCTTGGAGGAGATTTGCGCCGTTCCTGCATCCATTACCGGCCAGTACCTCAGCGGTGCAAAAGAAATTCCCGTCCCTGCCAAGCGCAGACCCGGCAATGGCCATGTGTTGGCTGTCCGGGGTGCCACGGAGAATAACTTAAAAGAAATCGATGTGGAGATTCCTTTGGGAACTCTCACTTGCGTTACCGGCGTGTCCGGTTCCGGTAAGTCCAGCCTGGTGAACCAGGTGCTGAACCGTACCCTCCTGGGTAAATTAAACCATGCCCGCACCCGTCCCGGTGCCTGCCGCTGTGTGGAGGGTATCGAGCATTTGGATAAAGTCATTGATATTGACCAAAGCCCCATCGGACGGACACCCCGTTCCAACCCCGCTACCTACACCGGCCTGTTTAACGATATCCGCGATCTGTTTGCCTCCACTTCCGATGCCAAGATCCGCGGTTACGGCCCCGGCCGTTTCTCCTTCAATGTGAAGGGCGGCCGCTGTGAAGCATGTAGCGGCGACGGCCTGGTGAAGATCGAAATGCACTTCCTGGCGGATGTCTATGTGCCTTGTGAAGTCTGCCGCGGTCAGCGCTACAACCGGGAAACCCTGGAAGTCCAGTATAAGGGCAAGAACATTGCCCAGGTGCTGGATATGACCGCTGAGGAGGCCATGGAATTCTTCCAGAATCTGCCTAAGATCCACCGGAAAGCCCAGGCTTTGGTGGAAGTTGGCCTTGGCTATGTAAAGCTGGGTCAGTCCAGCACCACCCTCTCCGGCGGCGAAGCCCAGCGTGTCAAGCTGGCGACGGAGCTGGCAAGATCCTCCACCGGCAAGACGATTTATATTCTGGACGAGCCTACCACCGGCCTGCATGCAGCGGATGTGCATAAGCTGATCGAGGTTTTGCAGCAGCTGGTGGATGCGGGCAATACGGTGCTGGTCATTGAGCACAACCTGGATGTGATCAAAACAGCCGACCATATCATCGACCTTGGCCCCGAGGGCGGCGATGAAGGCGGCTATGTGGTTGCCTACGGTACACCGGAAGAAGTGGCTCAGGTGAAAGAGAGCTACACCGGCCAGTATCTGAAGCGGTATTTTGCGTAAAAAACCCCCCCGGCATAAACCGGGGGAGTGATTACCTGTTTTCATCATAAGCGCTGGACGGCAGGATTTCGGAGAATTCCAAAAGACCCAGATCTTTGCCGCCGGCATAATCGCCCACCCGCAGGGCAGGAGACCGCAGCTGTCCCGGCTGCGCTTTGCGGATCGCTATGGTCATGGTCACACGGGTACCGGCTGTCTTTTCCAAAAGGACAGTTCCCCGGTGAATAGCCGCCGCGGAGCGGACAAGGGTCATGCCAAGACCCAGACCGTAGCGGCTGTCCTCAATGGCAGGCTCCCGCATATAGCGGTGGAAGAGACTTCCCTGGACATGGGAGGCAATGCCGCTGCCCTGATCTTCAACGCTGATGCAGGCCATGGTTTTGGCTCTTGTGAGTCTTAGCGTTACCTCAGATTCAGGTGAGGAGAATTTTGCTGCATTGGACAGCAGATTGTAAACAGCTCTTTGAATCCGCTCCCGGTCAATGGCAGAGAAAATCGCCTTTTCCCGACATTCAAACCGGATGGAAATCTTGTTTTCCGCCAGAGCCTCATTGGCTTTTTCCGCGATTTCCCGGAAGAAGCTGCAAAGCTCGGTATTCTCGAAGGTGGGAGACTCCAGTCCGCTATAGCGTTCTGCATCTGCCATATTGCTGACCAGGCGCATCAGCTGAAACAGCGCTCTTGTCATTTGGGATGCCTGCTCCTTTTGCTGGGGCTCGGTTAATTCCGGAAACAAGCTGTCTGCCACGGTCATTACATTGGAAAGGGGCGTCCGCAGCTGCTGGCCGGCCAGGGCAAGGGCCTGGAGCTGGCAAGTGTCGGCATCCCGATCCAGCAGGAAGATGTGATCTTCATTCTGCGGCATTACCGTTGCGCCGCATTTTACCCACCCGATATTCAGGGTCAGGTAGAGCGTGCCGCCCTGAAAGCTTTCATAAGCATCGGCAGCTTCTGCAAGAAGCGTTGCAATGGGTGTACCCAAAGCGATCTGCCGGTTTTTCGCCATTTGATTGGCATAAGTGATGACACCGCCCTGTACCAAAAATGCCGGCCGGTCGATCATCTCCAATAAGTTCTGTGTATCTTGCTCCATGATGTGCCTCCTTGTGGTTATCATGTGCAGTTTTTGAAAGAAATCTTCGGGGAAAATCCCCGTGTTTTCGTGCTGCTTCTATTTTATAGGAAGAAAATAGAAATGGCAAGGAAAAAGATGAAAGAGGTGTATGTATGTCGATTCATAGCGGACACCGGCAGCGGCTGAAGGATCGGTTCCTGAAAGAAGGTCTGGACAGCTTCGAAGACCTCTATGTGCTGGAATTGCTGCTGTACTATTGCATCCCCCAAAAGGATACCAATCCCATTGCCCATGCTCTGCTGAATCATTTCGGATCTCTGACCGCTGTATTTGAGGCAACACCGGAAGAGTTGACAAAAGTAGAAGGCATCGGTAAAAACGCAGCTACCTTTCTATCCCTGGTCCATCAGGTGGGTCGCTATTATCAAATCAAGCGGGCCGAACCCGGTCAGATCCTGCGTACCATTGAGCAATGCGGCCGCTATCTGGTGCCCTATTTCTACGGCCGGGAAAATGAAACCGTGTTTTTGCTGTGCCTGGATGCCAAGTGTAAAGTCCTTGGCTGCAAGATGGTAGGCGAGGGAAGTGTCAACTCTGCCAATATTCCCATCCGCAGAGTGGTGGAGATCGCCCTGAATACCAACGCAACCACCGTTGTCCTGGCCCATAACCACCCCAGCGGCCTGGCGCTGCCCTCCGGTGACGATATTCAGACTACTCTGCGCCTGGCCAAAGCCATGGATGCGGTAGAGATCACCCTGGCTGACCATATTGTGGTGGCCGATAATGATTTTGTATCTATGAACCAATCCGGGTATTACCGTCCCGGTATGGAACTGTGAGGAGAGCATATGCATTTGATTCTATGCATTGATGAGCGGGACGGCCTGTCCTTCTGCGGAAAACGTTTAAGCCGGGATCGCACAGTCAATGACCATATCCTGCAGCTGGCATCCGGCCATAAAATTTGGATGAGTCCTTATTCCGCCCCCTTTTTTGAAGGGGATGCTGTCTGCGCGGACGATCACTTTCTTCAAAAAGCCGGTGCGGGAGAGTATTGCTTCCTGGAAGTAGATCCGCTGCCTGCAAATAACGAAACTTTAGAATCTGTAATTCTGTATCACTGGAATCGCCCTTATCCCTCCACGGTCAAGTTCTCCCGGGAACTTTTGAAGGGCATGCGCCTGGTGCATACGGAGGAATTTACGGGAAATTCCCATAAGCTGATTACAATGGAGAGATATACCCATGAAGAGTAAACTGACCCCCGGTGCGTTGATTCTGATCGCCCTGCTGCTGGTACTGTATTTTGTACTGCCCAGCCAGGAGCCTGCAGAACTGCCGGAAAATACATTACCCCAGATTCCTGCCTATTCCGGCGAACCCTTTGCTGTGCTGGAGGACAATATGCCCCGGTTCAGCCTGGAGGATTATGTGACCCAAAGCTATGAAACCTACGGCGATCTGGATGCTCTGAACCGCTGCACCTATACCGTGGCCTGCATTGGCCGTGACCTGATGCCCACGCAGGAGCGTGAAAATATCGGTATGGTACGCCCCACCGGCTGGGTCACCGCGAAATACGATTTCGTGGACGGCAAATATCTGTATAACCGCTGCCATCTGATTGGCTTTCAGCTCACCGGTGAGAATGCCAACGAGCGGAATCTGATCACCGGCACCCGCTATATGAATGTGCAGGGTATGCTGCCCTTTGAAAACATGGTGGCTGACTATATTAAGGAAACCGGCAATCACGTGCTCTACCGTGTCATCCCTGTTTTTGAGGGGAATAATCCTCTGGCCAGCGGTGTCACCATGGAGGCCTGGTCTGTGGAGGATAACGGCGAGGGTATCTGCTTCTATGTCTATGCCTATAATGTCCAGCCCGGTGTGGAGATCGACTACACCACCGGTGAAAGCCGTCTGGCAGAACCCGTGGTAGGGGAGGGCGAGGATGTGAAGACCTATGTGGTCAATACCGGCTCCGGTAAATTCCACGATGACACCTGCCCTCAGGCCATCAGCATCAAGCCGGAAAACAAGGAAAGTTTTGAAACCACCCGCAGCCAGATGCTTGCCTGGAGTTTTGTGCCTGCAGGCTGCTGCAAACCTTAACGAGGTGATCGAATGGACAAGTTCCAACTGGTTTCTGAATATAAACCCTCCGGTGACCAGCCGGAGGCCATCGAAGCTTTGGCAAGAGGTGTGGAACTGGGGATCCGTGAGCAGACCCTTTTGGGTGTTACCGGTTCCGGCAAGACCTTTACCATGGCATCGGTGATTGAAAAAGTGAATAAGCCCACCCTGGTGCTGGCCCATAATAAAACCCTGGCTGCCCAGCTTTGCTCTGAGTTCCGGGAGTTTTTCCCCAATAACGCGGTGGAGTATTTTATCTCCTACTACGATTACTACCAGCCGGAGGCTTATATTGCCCATACAGATACCTACATTGAAAAGGATTCTTCCATCAATGAGGAGATCGACCGCCTGCGCCACAGCGCCACCTCCGCGCTCTTTGAGCGGCGGGATGTGATCGTGGTGGCATCTGTCAGCTGCCTTTACGGCCTGGGTGACCCCATTGACTATAAGAGCATGGTCATCTCCCTGCGTGTAGGTCAGGAATATCCCATGGACGATGTGCTGCGTAAACTCTCTGAGATCCGTTACGAGCGCAATGATATGGACTTTTCCCGTAATAAGTTCCGTGTCCGCGGTGATACTCTGGAAGTTTACCCCGCCTATTGGTCCGGCCGTGCCATCCGTGTGGAATTTTTCGGTGATGAAGTGGATCGCATTTCTGAGATCAACGCGGTGTCCGGCATTGCGGAGCGGTATTTGGATCATGTGGCCATCTATCCTGCCAGCCACTATGTGGCCTCCCGTGAGAAAATGGAGCGGGCCATGGCAGAAATCCGCAGAGAATGCGATCAGCAGGTGGAGTTTTTCCGCTCCCAGGATAAGCTGCTGGAGGCCCAGCGTATTGCCCAGCGCACCGCCTATGATTTGGAGATGCTCACGGAGATCGGCTTCTGTACCGGTATTGAAAACTACTCCCGCGTGATCCAGGGCAGAGAACCGGGTACACCGCCCACCACACTGCTGGATTATTTCCCCGAGGACTTTCTGCTCTTTGTGGATGAAAGCCATGTGACCCTGCCCCAGTGCAGAGCTATGTACGCAGGTGACCGCAGCCGTAAGGATTCTTTGGTGAACTACGGTTTCCGTCTGCCCTCTGCTTATGATAACCGCCCCCTGAACTTCACGGAATTTGATGAGAAACTCAATCAGATCATCTACGTTTCCGCAACGCCTGCCGAGTACGAGCAGACTCGCTCCGGACAGACAGTGGAGCAGGTGATCCGTCCTACCGGACTTTTAGACCCCGTAGTGGAGGTAAGACCCATTGATGGACAGATTGATGACCTGATAGGGGAGATCAATGCCCGCACAGCCAAGCAGGAGCGTGTGCTGGTGACCACCCTGACCAAGAAGATGGCAGAGGATCTGACGGCTTATCTGCTGAAGGCCGGTATCAAGGTCCGGTATATGCACTCGGATATTGGCGCCATGGAGCGTATGGAGATCATCCGGGATCTGCGTATGGCGAAATTCGATGTGCTGGTGGGTATTAACCTTTTGCGTGAAGGCCTTGACCTGCCGGAGGTCAGTTTGGTGGCAATTTTGGATGCGGACAAGGAAGGCTTCCTCCGCTCCGAAACCAGCCTGATTCAGACCATCGGCCGCGCTGCCCGTAACGCGGAGGGCCGGGTCATTATGTATGCCGACAATGTGACCGCCTCCATGGATGCGGCCATCCGGGAGACCCAGCGCCGCCGTGAGATCCAGGATGCCTATAACCAGGCTCACGGTATCGTTCCCAAGACCATCATCAAGTCTGTCCGCGACTTGATCGAGATTTCCTCTCCCACCGCCGAGCGGAAGGGCCGCAGCGGCGTGAAGATGACGAAGGTAGAGAAGGAAAAGGAAATTGCCCGCCTGGAAAAGCAGATGAAGGAAGCTGCCCGCATGATGGAATACGAGTATGCCGCCGTGCTGCGTGATCAGATCATCGAGCTGCGTGCCAAAGAGTAAGAAAAGCCGTGCAGGTAATCTGCACGGCTTCTTTTATTCTCCAATATATTGAAAGCGCGGGCCGGAGTAGCCATCCCGCTCCACATGCTCGGTCCACATAGCGGCAGGCCTTACCCAAAGTCCCATTTCACCGTAGAGCGCCTGGTAAACCACCATAGGCTCCATGGTTTCCGAGTGCTTGGCAATACCGATCAGGCGGTATTCCTTTCCTTTAAAATGTCGGTATTTTCCAGGTTTCAGTTCCATGGTTTCTCCTTTCTTTATGAAGAATGCGCCGGTAAAAACCGGCGCATTTTATGTTAGTTTCTTGCTTCATCCAAAACCGCAGCAGGATCAAAAATACCGGTAAACCACTTGTCGTTATAAATCATGTTTTCACCGGTTACCATCACTCTGCCCTGGCGCACATACTCTTCGGAGATGAAGGTGAAGGAATCACCGTCGGTGCAGAAGCCCATAAAGGTGTTGTAACCCAAAGACTTCAGATAGTCATACTTCTCACCGGAGTAGAGAATACCGGAGTTAATATCGGAGTTCTGTGCGAATACAAAGGTGTCCAGGTTTCCCAGGATGGGAACAACTTCGTCATTCCACTTGCCCATATCCGCCTGAATCTCAGACAGAGAGAAGATGCCGTAGGGTTTGTTGGCGTAGGTATAGCAGGCCAGGGAATAGCCGTTATTCTTCAGAGTCTCCGCAATTTCCTTAACAGCCTTTACATTCTCTTCGTAAGTTTCCTCACCGAAGCGGACACGGCCTTCCTCGTGGGTGCGGTAACCGAACAGACCGTTGTAGCCGGTAATGGCCAGTACAGCCTTGGAGCCGTGATAGGAGAAGTCAGGATGTTCCTTGATAAACGCATCCAAAATGGGGATCAGATCGTAAGCGCCGGTGGATACATTACCCTCTGCATCCATATACTCGCAGGTAACAGCACCGTTTTCCATAACCAGCTTGCTGCCGATACCGCAGCCGCCCTGGTCAGCCATCAGGTCGCCGTCACTGTCCACAAGGTACAGATTGTAGTTCACATTGGTCTGGGTCAGCACCAAAGGCTTCTTGCCCTCAGGCAGCAGCAGCTCCTTATATGCATAGGCAGCTGCATCGGAATCATCCACAAAGTCCTTGGGAGTTACCAGCACATAGCCGTTGGCATAGAGCTGCTCCAGAATTTTCTCAAATTCGGAAACGGTAACGAAGTTATTACGCAGGGAATTGCCGTAGTCAGCATCGGCATAAGCACGCTCAGGATCCACCACCAAAGTCTGGAAGGAGAGATTGATAATAGCATTGTGATCCGTCCAGGGGATCACAGAAGACTTCTGGTACTCGTACTCTACCTTAGCATCCTGCAGCTTGGGGTAAGCACCGATGTTGCCGCTGAAACCGTTGATCCGCTGGATAGCGCCGTCATAGTCATAGCCTGCGGCCATCAGCTTGGCATCTTCCAGGATCTGATTCATTTCCTCGTTCAGCCGTGCTTCCTCTGCAGCTGCGGCTTCGGAGGCTGCGATGGCGGCTTCGGTTTCAATCTTGCGCTTCTGAGAAGCCCGGACGATGGAGCCGATGATAAAGGTAACGATCAGAGCGCCGGCCACGGCCAGAATAATCAGAGGGAGGGTCTGTTCCTTGAAGATCTGTCGCTTACTGCGGCGGCGACGGGGAGAACGGGGCTTGGGGGCTGCATCGGGAGCAGGCCGCTGGGCAATGATCTCCTCGGTGGGAGTAAACTCTTTGATGATTTCCTCAACGGAAACGGATTCATTATTGAATTCATCCATAGGGATAAACCGCCTTTCTGGTGGTATTTCCTACATTGTACTCGAAAAAGTGTGAAAATGCAAGATAAATCACCTGCAGCCACTGGGAAAGGCCATTTCACGGTATTTTTCTTGCAATCTGCAGGCAATTCGGTTATGATATTACAAATGCAAAAAAGGAGAAACTATATGGAAAAGATCACCAGCTTTACCATCGACCATATCCGGCTGCAGCCGGGTCTTTATGTGTCCCGTAAGGACAAGGCAGGGGATGCCACCATCACCACCTTCGACCTGCGCTTTACCAGTCCCAACGAAGAGCCGGTTATGAATACCGCCGAGATGCACACCATGGAGCACTTGGCAGCTACTTACCTGCGTAATGAGCCTAATTGGAAAGATAAGGTGCTGTACTTTGGCCCCATGGGCTGCCGTACCGGCTTCTATCTGCTGCTCACCGGCGACTATGAGAGCAAGGATGTAAAGGGCCTGGTTTCCGATTGCTTCCGCTTTGTGGCGGACTTTGAGGGTGAGGTACCCGGCGCCAGCGCCAAGGACTGCGGCAATTATCTGGATATGAACCTGCCCATGGCAAATTACTGGGGCAAGCGTTATTGCGAGCTTCTGGAAACTGCCGGCGAAGATCGATTCCATTACCCCGAATAAGGAGAAGAATATGAAAAAATTAGGTATTATCGGTGCAATGGATGTGGAAGTGGCCACCCTGAAAGAAAAAATGACGGAAAAGACCGTCCATACCATCGCAGGCTCTGATTACTGCGAAGGCAAGCTGGAAGGCCTGGATGTGGTTGTGGTGCAGTGCGGTGTTGGCAAGGTCAATGCAGCTCTGTGCGCCCAGATTCTGTGCAGCTGTTTTAGCGTGACCCATATTGTGAACACCGGTATTGCCGGTTCTCTCAATGCCAAGCTGGATATCGGCGATTTTGTTGTCAGCTGCGATGCTGTCTACCATGATATGGATGCCACCAATTTTGGCTATCCCATGTGCCAGGTACCCGGCCTGTCCGTTCTGAGCTTTCCTGCGGATGAGGATTTGATGAAGGCTGCCTATGAGGCAGCGGACAATGCCCACCCCGGCCA